>JBAXWW010000123.1:0-5098 GCA_037128215.1 bacterium
ATGGGATGATGAATCTTTACTAAGCATTGTTGCAGAATCTGTAAAAAGAAGCAAAATTATGAAAAAAAACACAGCTCTTCTAAAAGAGATAGAAGAACAAAATAGAAAAATAGAGGCTGCTACTCAAATAATAGATAGGGAATTAAAACTTAAGGAAAAAAAACTTATGGAATCAGAAAAGACAATATCGTCTGTGCAAAAACAACTTGGTTCTATTAATGACCTACTAGCCAGAATCTCTTCTGGTAAAACATTTAGGGACCTTATCTCTGCCACATTAGATGGATTAAACAGTATCGTAAAATGTGAGGTTTCTAGCATTGTTAGTGTGACAGAAGGATCTGATGTTTTTAATATATACTATAGCGGCAAGGATCACAGTTCTAAGCTTTCTTTAAACAATGATTTTAATTCTGTGCTCTCCACCATCAAAGACAGAAATTATGGTCCACTAATACTCAATTCTATCTATGCCACAAAGTCTAACAGGGAACTTCTTCTGGGTAATAGTGCCATCTACTCAATGCTTTTATATCCGATATATATAAAAAGTGGTTATGGAGCACCTAGTACTTTTATTATTGTTCTAGGTAGAACTGGAAAAGATTCTTTTGAGAAAAGCGATGTAAACAAACTTAAGGACATCTCTTCATCTATATATGCTACCCTTCAAAGAATAGAGACTGTTGATTACATACAGTCTTCTCTCAAACAATGGGAAAATGCTTTTAACTCTATCTTGGACCCATTGTTCATTGTGTCTACTAATTATGAGATATTAAGGATAAATGAGGCTGTTGAGAAAAAGATAGGAGCTGGTTCAGCTGCCTGTGTTGGTAAAAAATGTTATCAATTGTTTAAAAATTTACAGGAAGTATGTAACGATTGCCTTGTTAATAAAGTTATTAGTTCTGGAAATCCAAGCACATCTGATGGATCGATATGCTTTGAGAATAAAAGTATTCTGGCTACTGCATATCCTGTGATGGACAAGAATGGTATAAATTCCGTTATACAGTACAACAATGATAGGAGCTCTGAGTTTAAGTTATATAAGCAGCTTGTTCAGGCAGAAAAACTTGCTGCGATAGGTATGCTTGCTGCCAATATAGCTCACGAGATAAATAACCCATTAGGAGGTATACTGGCGTATTCTCAGCTTCTAAAGAGTAGTTTTGCAGATAATGAAAGTATTTACTCCGATCTGAATGAAATAGAATCGGCGTGTCAAAGAAGTAAAAATATAATTTCTAATCTGATAGACTTCTCAAGAGATACATCAAAAGACAAGAAAGCTGTCTTTTCTGTAAAAAAACTTATACATGACACTCTTCCACTAATGAATATTTGTCTTAAGAGTCATAAGTTGATAGTTGATCTTAACGGTAATGAGGACCTATTTATCTCTGGTAATATGGGACAACTTCAACAGGTCCTTTTCAATCTTATAACAAATTCAGTCCATGCTACACCAAGTGGCGGAGAGATAAAAATAAGAGTAGAGAACAACAATAACGGATATATGTTGATTCAAATTAGTGACACTGGTTGTGGTATTAACGAGTGTGATCTTGCCAGAATCTTTGAACCGTTCTTTACAACTAAAGAAAAAGGCAAAGGGACTGGTCTTGGGCTTTTTGTTTCTCATGGTATAATAAAAGACCATGGTGGAGAAATAAAAGTCGTAAGTAAAATGAATGAGGGTACAGTTTTTAGCATAGATATACCTGTTTGGAGTGAGAACAATGATAGCCTCTATAATCAGACTATTTAGTTACATGGTAGCAGAGCTACTTCCTCTTGGAGGAGAGCTTCATTTTAAATTACTAAATTACTATTTTAAGTATCCAATGCTTAGTAGTGACTCAATAATAATAGTTCACCTTATCTTAATACTTGGTCTTACTATTTATTTTATAAAAGATATAACAAGAATGTATGCTGAGTTATTTAAAGGCTTTTGGGTAATTGCATCTGGAAGAGCCACTATAAGAAGAACCTTTACTGATTTGAAGATGTTGAACATGCTTCTTGTCTCCAGTTTCATTACTATTATCTCGTTCTTTATTATTCTTATTAAATCAGAATATAACTATTCTCTTTACCTTATGGGAGCCATGCTGATTCTTTCAGCGTTAATACTTAGGCTTTCTGAAATTTTTACACTTATAAAAGTTGAAGCAAGGGTCATGACTGCAAGAGAAACGATAGTCTTTGTCCTCTTACAGGCATTATCTATGGTGCCAGGTGTTGCAAGATCTGGTGTTTTTATGAGTGTTGGTAAGTTTATGGGGTTAGAAAAAAAACATCTAGCAAAAATGGTTTTTATTTCGCTTATTCCAGTGCTGATTATGGAGATGCTCTTTATACGAGAATTTGATGTTATCAGTACTGTAAGCATAATACAAAGCTCCTGGTTGTTGTGTTTGATTTTATTTGTTCTTCTTTTAGTCGCGTTGGATGTCGTTTTTGTAATAACTACATCAAGAAGTTACTACAAATTTTATTATTATCTAGCAGGTCTTGGATTATGGACCATCTTAGACTTTTTCTTTTCTAAGAGAGGCCTATGAATATATTAGTAATAGAAGACGAAAAAATAATATCAAATGCCATTATAAGGGTTCTTAGTGCCTGTGGACATACTGTCCATACAATGAGTGATGGTTTTAATGTAACAGATAAAATACGTAGTTTTGAGCCTACTATAGTCTTTCTTGATGTAAAGATGCCAGGTCGTTCTGGCCTTGAAGTGCTAAAAGAGATAAAAGAAATATCGTTAAGTACAAAAGTAATAATGATGAGTGGCTATACAAGTCTAGAGAGTATACAGTCTGCAAAAGAGCTAGGAGCAGATGATTTTCTTAAAAAACCGTTTGACGATATCTTCGAAATCCAAAGAATAGTGGAAAGAAATATTTGAAAACTAATACGAGGCTATTATGAAAAATTTTGTCTTACTACTTTCTTTATTAGTTTTTTCAGAATTATTGTTTGGGCAAAATTCTCTTCAAAATATGTACCAAGTTCCAGAGATGAAAAGAGATACGTTTAGTCAGTATGATACTAATAGAAAAAATCTGGCAGATTCAATTGATTACAAAATGAAAAAAAATGAGAGGCTAAAAAAAGAGGAATTAGAAGTACAAAAAACCCCCAATAAGGTTGCTCTTACTGGTGAATTTGATCAGAATCGTCTAAAGGCAATCTTTTATATAGGCAGTAAATGTACAGATAAAAACTTTATAGATAAAAATGATGCTGATACTCTAAGAAAAGTTTCAAGTATTGCTGACGATAAAAGACTTGGTGAAAAAGCCCTTGCTTTGACATATCTTGGTTGTTATAGCAAACAGGACATGAGTATAACTCGTTTTTTATACGACACAGCCTCTAATAATAAAAACAAAGACGAGGCGAGGGTTGCTGCCGTAAGGGGATTAGAATTATCAGAAAGCTTTGACTCTACAAATTACTTAATAAAATTAAATCAAATAATTAATAAGAGCTTTTCATTTAATGATGTTAATACTGTTGATCTATTAAGTTCAGATGCAAGGGTTGAAGCGGAGAGTTTACTCTCTATAGGTAATAAAGCTTTTACAGGTAAGAAGGAACAATCAGCAAGGCAATATCTTGTAGATACGATGAAAGCGAGTAATTCTAGGGCGGCAGGCAGCTCTTCTATACACAGGCTTTCTAAATGGTATGCCACCATTATATTAGGACAGAATGGAGATCCTTTAGCAGGTGAATATCTTGCCAATATTGCTACAAGCAGTGATTATCTTAAAAATACAGAAGGTGAACTTGCTTTAAGACAAGATGCTAGATCTATAGTTTATGAAAAATACTTATATCTTGTAAGAGACGAAATGAATAAAAACGGTTCTGTTATTAGAACAATAAATGGTCGACCAGATCTTCTTGCTATTGTTAAAGCTAATTATGAAAATGATAAAACAACTACTGAAGGAATGATTTTTATTGCCTCTTGGTTTATCTTGGATTTAGGTTACGTAAGATATTTAGCCGAATGGGGACCTGTGGCAAAGGCTCTTAGCAAACTTAAAAGACTTTATTCGGTAGAGAGAACCTCTACTCAAGCTGTTGAATTAGGTAGAGCATCGGAACTTCTCTCTGGTGCTAAAAACTTTAAATATGAGAAATGGATAAAGGGCTTGGATAAAACTCAAACGCAAGCTCTTAATAATACGTTATCTAAATATGGCCTAAAGATGGATGAAGGATTACAAGACGCTCTTGTGGATGCTCATCTGGCTGGAGGAAACATACCTACCTCTGGGTTAACTGGTGCACAAAAAGTAGAAAAGTTGAGAGAATTTTCCAATCTAAAAACTTATCTTATTCAGAATAGGGGACTTACAGAAGCAGAAGCTAAGGATTTTATTTATACACTAGCCGATGAAAAACTTAAAATATTAGGTTCTTTTGGAGAGACTGAACTTATAGAGGACCTTGCTGGACAAGCCTATGGTAGCACTAAAGAGTTTAAGGCTTTAGAGCTATATCCTGATGCTTACCAGGCTGAAGCTGTAAAAGAACTTCTGACTTACGATAAGGCTATAAAAGAATTTTTAGATAAAACAGGTCGTCTTGATGATTTTCTTAAATCTTCTGATTTTACTACAATGACAGATCCCCAAAAAATACACTATATAACAACGAAAAGATTCGATATCGCAAGGAAGGTAAGTGATGCTAACTTTCATGTTAGTAGAGCTGAAACAATAGGTGGGGTTCAATATTACAGACTATTTGATGCCAGAAATTTTCGCCAGTATACAAATAGTCTAACTCAACAGATCTCAGCTAGTGAAGGTGGGGCTTTAAAACTTTTGGATGAAGCTGAAGCTGTAATAGGAAAATAGTTTTTGCTTTATATCTTTTATTCACTATGTTTTTTGAATGCAAATTAATCTGAGACTGTTATAATGTCTTCAGGGTTATGGTTCTAAATATACTTGTATCGCTATTGCTAACTGTTGCAGTTGGAGCTCCTGATCTTATTGATGAACAAAGCATTAAGCTCGAGGAAACCAATCTAAACAGCAAAGTAGAAAAAGTTCTGTCCTCT
>JBAXWW010000124.1:0-5054 GCA_037128215.1 bacterium
TGACGAAAAGGCTAAAGACTCTCTTTATGTTCAAGGTGAAAAGCTCTTTAAAGCAATAGTAGATAGATCACATCAACTAGGACTTAAAATAATATTAGACGTTAATTTAAATCACACATCACCTGCATACCGCGGGCAAGACTACGTAGCAAATGTAACAGAGTATGATCTTCAGGATGGTGCTATATTTGAGGATGGAAAATTTATTGCTGCAAGGTCTGGATATTTTGAAAAGATATTTGGCATAAAAAATACACAAGCAAACTGGTTTCATAAGTACCCATCTATTGTGTGGGATACAAAACAAAGGAATTCCTTGCGAGAAGTCTATAAAAAGATGGGGTATGATCTGGTTGGTGATGAGCCAAACGCGTTTGAAAAAGAAAATTTTATGCTTCACAACCTTGCTGATCTTAATCAGAATAACAAGAATGTCTTCAAATATGTTTTGGGTGCAATGTCAAAATGGACCAGAACAGGTGTTGATGGTTTTAGGATAGATGCAGTAAGACATATTCCTCAAGATTTCTTTATTAAAATTAAAAAGAGGCTGACCAGCATCAATCCTAAACTTTTCTTTATTGGTGAGTGGTTTGAATCTGGTGTTAACAACAAAGAATCTCTTAAGTTCGCATCAAAATCTGGTGCCTTGCTTTTTGATTTTGAAAAAATGAAGCAGATAAGGGATCTCTATATAAAAGAAGATATAGATTATTCTGGATTGAAAAAGATACTAGAAAGATCAGGGAATTTTATTAATTTTATAGAGAACCAGGATATACCTAGGGTACTTAGCGTAAAGCACTTTGATAATGAACTTTATGAAGAAATGATAAAATTACTTTTTGTGTTAGAAGGGGTGCCAAGTCTCTATTATGGAACAGAGCAATATCTGCATAATGATTCTTATAAGAATAATAGAACATCCTTTGGGCAAATAGGAGGAGATCCTTGGAACAGAGACTATATGGATTGGGATATTAGTGGGTATAAAGAAAAACCTATTTATTTAATGATCAAAAAATTAGCTAAACTTAGACAAGACAGCAATTGCTTGAGAGATGGAGCAACTAGACTTATCCCAACAGATAACAGCATACTTGCTTTTGAAAGGGTACTAGGCAATGAAAAATTTCTTTATCTATCATCAAGAACTGAAACATCTATTACAACTATGACATCATTTCCAGATGGAATATATTATGACAAGATCACAGAAGTTAAGTATGAAATAAAAGGGCATCAACTGCAAACACAGTTAATGCCCTTTAAAGCTATTATCTTAAGTACAAATTAGTTTTAGCTATTTTCTAAAACCTTCAAATTTATCTTTTAATAGACGCTCTCTTTCTTCTATGAGTTTATCAAAAGTTGCTCTGTATTCAAGTCTTGAAATGTCTTGCTCAAATTTGGTGAAGTTTTCATAATATCTAGTACCATAAGAAACTTTTATCAGGTTCATATCCAGAATAAGATCTATCAATTGAAGTTTATACTCTGCCAATTTATCTCCAGCTACTGATTTTGCTGAAAGATATGTAATAAGACTTTTGTTGTCTGAGCCATTTTGGAAAAGTAATTCTAAATCTTCAGGTCTAAGTTCATCCTCAATTATCATGAATTCTACAGCTTTTTTTGCGTTCTCATCTAAAGATGTTGTATTATTGTCAATTCGATTTTTTAATAGAAAATCGTTTACTCTCATCTCTAGATCTGTGTTTATCTCTTTAGTGGTTTGTGAGGCTTTATCGAATGGAGACTCTATGCTGTAAAGATATTGTCTCTGTGATGATGACATCGCACTCTCTGGCAATGATTCCAACATATAAGAGAGATAGCGTCCCTGACTTAATTTTTTTGTATTACTACCATCTCCATAGACCCATTTTAGAAGTTCATTATTTATAAGTAGATTTACAAAAGAACTCTGGTTTTTTATTTTGCCAGGCTCAGAAGGAAGGCTTTCAAACCACAAATTAAAAGCCTCATCTACTGTTACTCCTGCATATGTTTTTTCCTTGCCCAAAGATGAAAGGATGGAACCCTTAATAATAAAATTTTTGATAATAGATTTAGAATTAGAGCTAAGATTTATTTCATATTCATCAAAATTGATGTTAAGAATTTGATCGAACATTTTGTTTGCCATAGTTAGCTTATTATTAAGTGCACTTTGTTGTTTTGAAGCAATTTTTCTTTCGTTGGCATTTTTCCAGAACGTATCCCAACCTGTATAACTATATCCTGATTCAAGATCACCAGTTTCTTTCAAAAAGAGGTTTTTAAAATCACTTTTTCCTTCATTTTTCTTTATTTCTATAGATAGTTCCATGTTTGTTTTGTCCAAATATGTTATTGTAGTCTCCAGTATTTCTGTAAGTATCTTTTTAAATTCTGGCCGTGTCTTTATAAGGTCTTGTTCTTTGTCGAAAATTTTTCTTATATATTTAGCAAAATTAACTTTTAGAGCCATTGGAATATTCTCGTCCTCTAAAAAGACTTTTGTTCTTTCTGATGATTTGAATAGATCTGATCTTGGAACAGAACTTATATTTAAATATTCTTTAGCCTCAGGAGTGTTATATAGGTCCTCTGGCATAACTATAATTGTACCTCTTTGATTAGCCGCTACAGCAGTTAGATAAACACCAAACTTAAAGGCCTGATGTATGGAAAAGACCCATATAAGATATGGAGAATCAAAAGCAAGCAGAGCACCTTCTACTGGCATTATTAAGTCAAGAGCCTGCATAGAGACCATTCCTGTACCTCTACCTATCCATCCTTTTTGTATGAGTTTAAATATACCAATGGGCATAAAACTACCAAGCATGGACCCGACTGTCGCCATACCCCAATATCCTGCAAGATATTTAGGATCCCATGGAGGGGTGCCAAAATTTGCAAGATATATAAGAAGCTTATCAAAAGAGAATAAAGTAAAGCCCTGTATATTACCCCACACTGCTACACCTAGGTCTCCTGTTTTGGCCTTTATTTTTTTATATAAAAAATTAACGTATGTCTTTATGTATGGTCCAAAGAATATTTCCTGGGCTATATGCTCTGCGGTCAGTACCCAAAAGACCATTACTCCTGGTCCCATACCCATACTTGCCCAAGCACCAAGTGTAAGGGTAAGTGTTATTACTCCCTTTGTTACACCACCGGCAACTTCTGTCCTAGTAGGTTGTTCATATATATCATTCCAGAATTTTCTGAAACCACTTTTAGTTTCTTCAATCTCAGGTCTTATGTCCGTCGTTTCTCTAATATCAGAAGGAACAGACTCATCTATTATTTGTTCAGCAGAATTCTGTAATCGTTTTTTTCTAGCTTCCCAGTCAACTTTTATCGTCTCAAATCTTATTTTAAAACTATGTTTAGCTGCAATATCAGAGATCATCTTTTTTTGTTTAGCTGATAAGTTGTTTGCCTTATCCATTACAAATCTTAAAAAAGTAATTCCCTTTTTATTTAAATCTTCTCTATTAGATTCTAGATATCTCTCAAATTTTATACCGAACAGATCATCATCAGATACAGGAGGTAAATTAACATCTTTTTGGTCTACGGTAGTACCGTAAGCTTTTTTCACTCCTTCATATGGAGATTCAGTATTGTGCATATGAAGCACAACCCACTCTATGTCTTTATCTACCATAGGATCTTGCAGAGGAGGAGTTATGTCCTGAGCATATATTAATACACTTGAAGACAAGATGAATAATAATAATAATGTAAGAGCTTTTTTCATTTTATTTTATAAAACCTCTATCAAGTGAAAGCTTTTCCTCGATTTTTTTTCGTTCTTTTTCTAGTTCATCTATTGTTATTTTTATAGTTATATCTTTTGCTGATTCGAGCTTGAATTCGTTGTACCTAGCAAAATATGGTGTGGCAGAAACTATCTTTGGAAGATTGAGATCAAACATAAGATCTACAAGAGCGAGTTTATATTTGTAGCCATCATTACCTTTTTTAGCTTCTTCTATCATATAATTAAGAAGACTTTTGTCGTTTTCATCACTTAAAAGCAGTATGTCTAATTCTTCATTTCCGAGATTATCCTTAAGTATAATATAATCTATTACTTTCTTAACCACATCATCAAGGAATTCTTTTTCTTCAATTTTTGATGAGAAAGCATTTTCATAGTAATTAAGCAGGCGTTTATTGAAAGTTTCTACTTTTACTGGCGAAGCAAAACCAGTAGAAGAGGCTTTATAATAATCAATGACGGTTCTCTCTTTTCTGTTAAAAGAACTATTTTGAAAAGCATTAGTAATATTGATTAGGAAAGATATTTGCTCCTTTCTCTTTGGGTTGCTGTTATCATTATGCATCCATTCAAGAAGACCATCTTCAACTAGAATCTTATTAAAGACATTAGGGGCTTTTACCTTATTTCCTTCAGAAGGTAGACGAAGAAGCCATAAGTCTACTATCTCAGAAGTAGTCTTATCTTTATATGAAATACTCATGTCTTCTGCAAGAATGGCCTTGATATATTTACCTCTCAGTTCCTGAAGTTCTCCCTTATCTACTGTTGCAAGTACTATAACTTCGTAAGGCTTTAGATTTCTTTCTAGTTCTAATACATCATCTTGAAAATCGTATTTATTGAAAAGCAGAGACTCATTTGGCTTATATAGATTCGCTCTATTAGACGTGTTGTATTCTGTCTCATAAGAATCAAAGATTACATGTAGATTTTCATATGCCATTTTTCTTTTGTCGATTTCTCTTGGTATTTCTTTACCAAAATCATGTTTCATAGGGAATTCATGTGTACCAGTATTTCTTAATATTATAACGACACCTTTATCGGACACGTAAGATTGAGCGGTAAGATATCCTTTCTCTAATACATCAACATTCATTGCTTTTAGATTGTATCCATATTTTTCATCTTTAAGGAATTTTTTAACATCGTCTACTACAGGGTATGTACTAACAAGGTCGACTCTTGTTTGATCAAAATTACCTTCTTCATATGGCAAGTGATAATACTGGAATTGATCAGCCTTAAAGTTTTTAAAATCGTTAGTGGT
>JBAXWW010000125.1:0-5052 GCA_037128215.1 bacterium
CTCTTATCATTTGACTTGATATGAAGGCTTTTGCTTCTTCAAAACTTACTTGTGATGGAGCTATATGTTCTATTACTTTAAGGATATGAAACCCGTAATCGCTTTGTATAACACCTGATACTTCGCCATTCTGCATTTGAAAAGCGTTATCGAAGATTTCTAAACCTTCTCCCTTGGTAATATAACCAATAAGCCCGCCTTTTTTAGATTCAGGGGCTTCTGAGTGTTTTTTTGCTATTTCTTCAAAGTTAGCACCATTTTTAATGTCTATCAAAAGACGTTCTGCAGTATCTTTGTTGCTTGTGAATATTTGTTCTAATTTAATCTTTGGCTCACTCATCTTGTTCGTATATGTTTTGTCATAATATTCTTTTAATTCTTTTTCTGTTATATTGATTTTGTCTGTTACTTCTTTAGATAATGTTTTCTCTATAAGAAGTTCCTGCTTAACTTCTGCGACCCAGTCTTCCATTATTTTAAATTGGTTCGTAATAAGCTGGTTGAATTCATCTTCGGTATAACCCTGCTTTATACTCTTTATCTTTCTACTTAATTCCTCATCAGTTATTTTAATGTCCCTTCTTTTAGCATCCTGCATTATTATTTGTTCTAGTATCATTCTTCTTAATATGGTCTGCTTTATCTCTGCAAACTTAGATGTTTCATTAGGAGTATAATTCATTCTTACAGAGCTTAATCGTTCTTCAAAGCTCTTGCGGGAGATTGGATCTCCATTTACTATTGCAACTGTTTCAGAATCTAGTATAGGGTTGGATCTATAATAAATATAAACTCCTATTGTCGCTAACAACAAGATAGAAACTATTAAAAATGTTGTTCTGGCTCTAAACATTGTAGGTCCCTATTTTTGAATATTTATAGAGTTAGTATATTTCTGTCTTAAAGTTTTAAAATAATCAGCTCTAGCTTTTATTACAGTTTCCATTTTTAGTCTTTCATTTATAGGCGTAGAGTTTTCAGAAGAAAATGGATATCTCTTAATTAGTCTAACAATACTTACAAAATCATCACCAGTTACTATTGCTGATGTCTGCTGTGGTTCAAGAGACCTAAGTTCCCTTGCTTCCATTTCTTGTAGAGCAGGTAGTGAAACCATATCAAAAGTTCCAGAAATATTAGAATTAGTCTCGTGGCCTAGCTTTTCTATTGCCTGGTCGAAAGTTATTTTTTTAGCTTCTATGTCACTTCTTATTACAGATAGCTTTAGAAAAGCTTGTTTTGATTCTTTTTCATTTCCACGCGTATAAGGTAAGGACAATCTCTGAATTTTAACTATTGGATTCAAATTATAATAATCTATAATCTCTTTTTTTGAAAAATTTTTGTTTTTGTATTGATCATCTACTTTTATAGCTCTGTAATAATTAAACAAGGCTGCATCCATGGCATCCTTTGCTTCTTGTTTTTGATCTATACCTGTAAGTTTGGCGTCCATTATTGCTGTTTTGATATCTATGAGCTGATTAAGTATTTCGTCATCTGATATCGTTGAAGCTAGCTTTGAATTATTTGTTTTAAGTTGTTTTTTTATTTTACTTATATCATCTGTTGTTATTGTTTCTTGGCCTATCGTTACAATGCTTCTAGACCAAGCATGACAGCTCCACAGGGTTCCTGCTATTACCGATAATGCTAAAAGTCTACGCATCACTACACTCCTCCTACAAGTTTTATGAATTCATCAACCTCCCTTATAGCACTTCTCCAGTCATTGTCATTAATATTAGATATGAGCTTCATCTCCGGTGTTATCTTATATTTATTAGGCATTTTAGTAACCAATTCCACTATTTTCCCAGGAAGAACATTAGTCGTGTTATCAAAAGTATAGACTAGTTTTTTATTACCGATCTTTATCGAACTTATTCGTAGAGGTTTTAACGCCTGCTTTATGCTTACAATAGAAAAGAGATTCTTTAATTCCTCAGGTATAGGCGGTCCATACCTGTCTTCCAGCTCAGCCTCTACATCTTTTAATTCTGTTTGACTGTAATTATTAGAAAGTTTTTTGTAGAAGTATAAGCGCTGGTTTATATCTTTTATATATGTTTCTGGTATGAACGCGGGAATATTTATGGATATTTCAGGGTCTAACTCATCATGTTTTTCCTCACCCTTTATGTCTTCTACAGCCTCTTCTAGAAGTCTTAGATATTCTTCTAGACCTATGTCTTCAATGAAACCGCTTTGTGATGAGCCAAGTAGTTCTCCTGCCCCTCTGAACTCTAAATCATAGCTTGCTACATGAAACCCTGAACCAAGTTCTGTGAATGTTTGAAGTGTCTTTATTCTCTCAATAGCAGCTCTGCCTATTGTAAAATGAGAAGGTAGCATTAGGTAACAGTACGCTCTCTTAGTCGACCTTCCGACTCTTCCTCTTATTTGATAAAGTTGTGAAAGACCAAAGTTGTCTGCCCTATTTACTATGATGGTGTTTGCGTTTGGTATATCAAGACCTGACTCTATTATTGTTGTACACAACAGGACGTCAGCCTCTTTGTTATAGAAGGTCATCATTTTCTCTTCTAGCTCTTTTTCATTCATCTGTCCGTGTGCACTTATTATTCTTGCTTCTGGAACTATCTGTTTTAATTTCTGCTGAAGTTCGCCAAGATCTTGTACTCTGTTATGGAGGAAGAAGACCTGGCCTCCTCTTTTTAACTCAAAAAGTATAGCCTTTCTGATTAGATCGTTACTGAACTTTGAGACGAATGTCTTTATTGGAAATCTATCGACGGGAGGAGTTGTTATTACACTAATATCCTTTAATCCTATTAGCGATAGGTTTAAAGTTCTTGGGATAGGAGTTGCTGTCATAGTCAGGATGTCTACATTAGCAGAGAATTCTTTTATTTTTTCCTTGTGTTTAACTCCGAACCTCTGTTCTTCGTCAACAATAAGCAAGCCAAGATTACTAAAATGGACGTCGTTACTAAGTATCCTGTGTGTGCCTATCGTTATATCTACTTCGCCCCTTTTTAGTTTTGCGACAATTTCTTTTTGTTCCTTTGGGCTTTTAAATCTATTAAGTAACTCAATGTTTATCGGATAATTTTGTAATCTCTTTTTGAATACCTGATAGTGTTGAAAGGCTAATATTGTTGTTGGCACCAGTACTGCGACTTGTTTCCCGTCTTTAGCAGCTTTAAAGGCTGCTCTTATGGCAACTTCTGTTTTTCCAAAACCGACATCTCCGCAAATTAATCTGTCCATTGCTTTGGTACTTTCCATATCATCTAGCACATCATTTATTGATCTAAGCTGGTCAGCTGTTTCTTCATATTCAAATTCAGCCTCAAATTTTAAGAACATTTCATCTTTTGGAGAAAAACTGAACCCCTGTTTAAGATTACGTTCTGACTGTAACTTAACTAATTGATGAGCAAGATCCATTGTTGCTTTTTTTGCTCTTGTTTTCTTTTTATCCCAGGTAGCACCTCCAAGTTTGTCTACTTTAACAGTAGCTCCGCCTTGAGAGATGTATCTTTGAACGCTGTTTAGTCTGTATATTGGCACGAACAGAAGATCTTCGTCTGCATATTCTATTTGGAAAAAATCATTCTCTATACCATCAATGGTCATCTTTTGGAGACCACGGTATATTCCTATTCCATGCTTAGAGTGAACAACGTAATCGTTTTTTTTGAGTTCCTGGAAGACGCTCAAAAAAGCATCTATTGTTTTGGATGTCTTAATGTTTTTTTGCTTTTCACCAAAGATCTCGTTCTCGGATATAACGCAAACAGCCGGTTCGCTTAATATAAATCCATCTGCAAGAGCTGAAACAACTATAAAATTTATATTATTATCGTAGCATTTATCTATTGTTTCAAGGAGTGTAGAATGATCATCTATTATCGTTTGGTTATCGAATTTGTTTAATAGAAACAGTAATCTTTGAGCCTGTGGTAAAGTGTGGCAGGTATAGACAGTTGAGCGTCCATTCTCTTTATTTAATAAATGATGTTGTTTTATAACATCAAGAAAATCCTTGTTCTCTCTTTTTGCGTTATTTATTTCATGTTTTATTAGTGCCTGATTCCACGCCTTATCTTTTAATGAAAATGTTATCTTATCGTTTTCACTATCTGTTTCAAATTCTATGGAATAAAAAGCTTTTGTCTTTTTCTTTTCCATTAATTCAAGTATTTGTTCCTTTTCTATAAAGAGGTCCTTTGTAGGGAATGGAATAGTTTCCTCGTCTGGATCATGACCTTGTTCTATCGGATCAGGATTAAATAAGTAGTCATCAACATTGATTATCTCATCGTTTTCAGAAAGATAATCGTATATAGTCGATGTTTTATTGTAAAAGAAAGGAAGGTAATACTCAACTCCTGGAAAATATAAGCTATTGTCTATTAACTCTATGGTCTGAAGTCTAAGGTCCTTTCTTATGCTGTTTTGATCACAATATTCCTTTATCCTATCTTTAAATATATTTAGACTTTCTTCAGAAAAAGATATCTCTCTGACAGGTGTTATATATGTTTTTTGGATCTGCTCTACTGACCTTTGTGTCGTGGGGTCAAAAGTTTTTATGGTCTCAACGATATCGCCAAAAAGTTCTATTCTAACGGGCAGTTCTTGAGATGCAGGAAAAATATCGATAATATTACCCTTAAGGGAGAATGCTCCCTGAGTCGTTACAAGGTCTGCTTTTTGATAGCCAGAAGAAACAAGTCTTAAAGATAAGGCGTCTATGTCTATTTCTTTATCTACAGATATTATTTCGCTGAAATCAGAAAGATATTCCCATTTTTCTTTAAATCATAATGGTTCCTTTTTCTTTCCAAGTTTATTATATCATTCTAATTGATGATTAAATAAATACATTTTATCATCTTCTATTAATTTATCCAATCATTCTCAAATTAATTTTCATTTTTGTGAACCATTTGAAAACACCTCACCAGAGTAAAATTCAAATAAACTTAATTCTTTAGGTAATCCGTCTATTGATGTTAATGGATTTTTATTACAAACTATAAATTCACCAATTTTACGAGGACAGTATTCTAAATTTTTTAA
>JBAXWW010000126.1:0-4988 GCA_037128215.1 bacterium
GGTGAAGATATACATGCCAGAACATCGTCAGAGATATTTGATGTATCATTAGAACTGGTTACACTTACTCAAAGAAGAGAGGCTAAGGCGGTTAACTTTGGAATAATGTATGGCAAGACTCCATTTGGTCTAGCCAAGGAATTGGGAATACCACAAAGTGTAGCCTCTAAAATAATCAAAAGATATTTTGAAAGATATGCTGGTGTTGCAAAAATAAGAGAAGAATTAATAAAAAAAGCCAAAGCAACAGGGTATGCAGAGACTTTGTTTGGAAGGAAAAGATACCTTCCAGATCTAAATAATAAAAATATGGGATTGCGTGGTTTTGCCGAAAGGAATGCAATAAATTCTCCTGTTCAAGGCACAGCATCAGATATAATGAAAATAGCTATGACTAAGGTATGGGAAAAACTTCATAAGGAATATAAAGATGTTGAGATAATACTTCATGTACATGATGAACTTGTTATAGAGGTACAAGAAGATATGGCAGAAAAGGTATCAAATATTGTAAAGCTGGAAATGGAAAATGCAGTTAAACTTGATCCAGCACTTGTAGTTGATGTAAATATAGGCGATACCTGGCTTGCAGCACATTAATAGGAGTTAAGCTAATGACTGATGTAAAAAAAGCACAATGTCCGTGGGGAGAATGGGAAGTTCTTCATCAAGGTGATGGATTTAAGGTAAAAAGGATAATGGTTAAGCCTGGGCAAAGATTGTCCCTTCAATCACATAAACACAGAGCAGAACACTGGACTGTTGTTAAAGGTACAGCTGTAATTACTGTAGGAGAGACAAAGAAGAACGTGGAATATAATTCTTCTGTCTATATAGAAAAGGAGCAAAAACATCGTCTAGAAAATAGTTCTAATCTGGAAATAGAAATAATAGAAGTACAGTGCGGTGATTATTTAGGAGAGGACGATATAATTAGGTATCAAGATGACTACAAAAGAAACTAAAGAAGCTAAGGAACGATATAAACTCTTCGCTGTAAACAGAGAAGCAAGAAAAGAATATGAACTTCTGGATAAGTTTGAGGTCGGGATTGTTCTTACTGGGCCAGAAGTAAAAGTTATTCGTCAGGGCAAAGTAAGTATTGCCGATGCCTTTGTTAGAGTAAAGAACGGCGAAATATTTTTATTAGGTATGCATATATCTGAATATGCAGCCAAAGGATATGTTGAACAGGATCCAGATAGAGACAAAAAATTATTGATGCATAAAAAAGAAATAGCAAAGATACAAAAAAAATTAAATGAGAAAGGGCTTACTGTTGTTGCGCTTTCTGTATACCCTAAAGATAGACTCATAAAGGTAGAAATAGCACTGGCTAGGGGTAAAAAGCTACACGACAAACGCGAAGACCTAAAGAAAAAAGCTATAAAAAGAGAGATGGATAGATCTTATAAGATAAAATAAAGTTTTAAATTATTTTTAGTTTTGATTGGAGTTTAAAATGGCAGAAAAAAATTACAAACAAAGAAAAGAAAGAAAATCTTTTGGACTTCCAATAATAATATCAGTTGGTGAAGAGCAAATAAAGCTTCCGGCTCGTCTTAATAATATGAGTGAAGGTGGTTTAAGTTTTAAAAGTAACGTGCTATTCCCTAATGAAGAAACAGTAGAGATATTTATTCCTTACCCAGATTATTTGGCTGTAGAAGAACAGGTCTCGCCTATAGTAATTAATGTAAAGATAGTTTGGTCTAAAGATTTTAAGGATGAGAATGATCCTCTAATAAGATACGTACACGGCTGTCAGTTCGTGTCCGATGAATCAAATAAACACTCTAAAGGAATAATGGAATTAATAAAACTCTCAGAAAAAATAGGGCAAAGGCCAATGGGGTTTTAATAACTTATTTTAGTCAGATCTATCGTTATGTCTTGTCCTGATCCAGATATTGTTACTTTTGATGGTAATGGATTTGCTATTGTAGAGTTAGCACCACTAACAAGTTCCTGCATGTTCACAAGTTTTACCCTATAACCTCTAGTTCCAACTCTCCATGATGTATAGGAATCAGGGAAATCTCCAGAGTTAGAAAGGACATCATCTTTTTCCATCTTTGCATAAGTTGATCCATTTACGTCTGCAAAAGGTTTGTTACCAAAACCTGGAATATCTCTCAAGGTTTCTCCTGCGTATACATAGCCCTTTTTATTGTTGGTGTCAGCAACGTAATTAAGGTAATCTTGAGATGGAGAACTGGTGTATGGGATTATGTATCGTTTTATTTCAAACTCACTTAGTGCCATAGAATTAGCAAATGCACGTTCCATGCTGTTTGGGTAGTCTGTTGCAGAAGTCTTTTGAGTAAGTGTATCTATATCCCAATTACCACCGTTGGGGCCAGACCTTGGATATCTAAATACGTATAACTTATATTCAGAACTTTTATATTTTCTTGAACCATTTGGATCTGTTGTAAATTGATGTATAGCATCTCCCTTATATTGATTTAAATATGCTTCAAAATCATCTTTATCATCCTGATTGCCTGATGGTAATGTAGCTGTTGCTGTACCATTCCACGCAAAAATAGAATTTCTGTTTCCCTGTGGAGGGATAGGACCAGGAGCTGCAGTGTTTTCATAATAATCTTGTTCTGTTGATAGGGCTGTAAAACCATCATCCTTGGTATAATTAGAATTTTTTCGCGTATAGTATCTTGCCCTACTATTATCACCGTAGGTTTTTGCAAAGAGATCTACTTTTTCATTTGGATTGCTTGATGTTGAATTCATTATTACTGTGGGTAAACTATATTCTTTTTGATCTACAGATAGTTTTACTCCAAGGTTTCTGCTATCCCTTTTTCTTTCAACTATAGAAAAATTTGGATATGCAGAATTAGCCATTGTTGGATATAGAGGGTCTCTACCGTTTTGCTCACATTTAATGTTGTTTGCAAACATATCACTGCAATCATTATTAATGTAAGGTCCAACTCTGCTACCAAATGGTCTAGCAGCTGCTACCGCTACTAGCGAAGGGGCCTCATTTGTCTCACCTGAATAAAAAACTTTGAATGGAACATTCTTTGTGTCAGCTATACCAATAACTGCGTAATAAGTTAAGACCCTATCGTCTTTAAGTACACCTACAGGAAAATTTGTAACTGGCTTCATTCCGACAGAAAGCGTACCTCCACCAGTTACTGGGTTTGTAATCGTCATGTATGTTAATTGAAAACTTACATCGTGCTCTTGTAGTCTTAAATATGGCCCCTTATATTCATTACAGGTAGGAGTAGCTCCAGAACAGCCTGAAGCCATGTCTCTTGCGTCAAAGCCACTAACTACAGCAGAGTTTGGGACTATGTGAAATATTTTGATAGTGCTTGAGCTTAAGACTTTGAGTAGATTATTCTTAAAGGTTGTATATGCAGCGTTATGAACAGGGTTTTTAACGGCATTAGTTGCATCTAGTTCTATAATATTATTTTGTACTTTAAGAGTTGGATCTAGATCATCCGTACCTGTAAAACCATTAATTACTTTTGCCGCTATTCCAATTGGAGAATTAGAAAAAACCGTAGTGTAATTTTTATCTGTAGATAGATTCAATCTGTCTTGAAGTCTTATATGTCCGTAATGTACTCCTCTAATTCTAGTCTGCATTTGTCTATATGCGTGTAGAGCCCATCCCATTAGACGTATGTTATAATTGTAGTCTTGATTCTCGTAGTTTTTATATTTTCCACTGTAACCTGTTCCTGTATTATAGATTTTAGTGGCGTTATTCAACATTTGTTGAAATTGATCTGTATATGCAGCACAAGCAGCAGAACTTCCAGAACTACAGGCATCTATCATCGCCTGTGCTGCTTGCGCTGCTGTGGTATTTGCTTGGTTTATGGCATTCTCGAACTGATCATAAGGTATTTGCATGCATATTTTTTCTTCATTTGACGGACTTGGAGCTGAATTATTTTGTCTTTGTAAAGAGCTGCATACCGTTGGAGAAACAGATTGTTGCGGTGAGTTTCCTACGATGTTGTTAATATATGCTTTAAAATCATCTTTTTTCCTTTCAGCGTTATAAACTATAAGGTAGTCAAATACCATCGCCTTGTAGTTTCTACGCATTTCATAGTTCCATTTTCCTATCTCTGTAAGATATCTTGCCTGTTGAGCAGCTCCAGCGTATGCGGCAAGATCTACTGCATTTTGAAGATTTATCTTTGCTGTTACAAGAAAACTTATATTAACGACCATGGCAATAAGTAGAAAAAGAAGAGTAAAGGACATTGCCAGCATTACAGCGATCTGACCTTTTTTTTCTCTCTTTTTATTCAAACTTAAACCCTCTCGCCGTAAAGCAATGTGCCTATTCTAACATGAGTAGAACCTTCTTCAATAGCAATATCAAAATCATTGCTCATACCCATAGATAATGAGTCCATTTTTAAAGAAAATTCCTGGTTCAGAATTTCCATTCCATTTTTAAGCATTTTAAAATACTGTCTGGAAAACTCAGGATTGTCATTAGCTGGTGGAATGCACATCAGTCCCTTTAATTCTATCTCAGGTAACAATTTCACTTTTCTAGACTCATTTGTCTTCATTATAAGTTCTAATAGATAGCGAGTCTCATCTATGTTTATTCCACCTTTATTATCTTCGTTACCGACGTTAATTTCCAAGAAGATATTTGTCTTATTGGTGAATCTTTTATTTATTTCATCTATCTGTCTTTGGTTGTCTATGGAGTGTAAAAAAGTAAAAGAATCTCTTAAATGTTTTATTTTGTTTGTTTGCATATTACCGATGAAATGCCAGTTGATTTTTTGATATTCTTCAGGTGATATTATCAGTTTTAAATCTTGATTTTTTTTTACAGCCTCTTGAATATAGCTCTCTCCTATGTTGTTTATTCCCAATTCTAAAGAAGCCTTTATATATTCAGCTGGATGGTTTTTTGTTACTCCTATTACAGTAATATCAGAAACATTTCTACCTGAAGCAAGAGATGCCTT
>JBAXWW010000127.1:0-4946 GCA_037128215.1 bacterium
GAATTTTTAGAGGATATCTCATATTCCAGTACACTTATGACAAGAGCTGCTGTTTCAAAGGCACACGCTTATGTCACTGCTATGAAAGGTTGTAATAATTATTGTTCATATTGCATAGTTCCTTATGTTAGAGGACCAGAAAGATCTAGAACAATATTAGAGATAAAAAATGACGTAGAAAATATGGTTAATAATGGCGTTAGCTCTGTAATGCTTTTGGGACAAAACATAGCAAGATTCGGTCTAGAAAACCACGAACATTTGCCTTTGCTTTTGCGAACTATAGGAAAAATAAAAGGTATAAAACGACTTACATTTATGACGTCGCATCCAAGAGATTTTAGTGATGATATCATCACGTGTTTTGAAGAGATAGAAGCTCTTGTACCAATGTTACATTTACCTGCTCAACATGGAAGTAACAAGATACTAAAGGCAATGAATAGAGGCTATACAAGAGAAGACTATCTTGAAATCATCAATAAACTAAAAGCTACTAGCTTTTGGAATGACTTGGCAATAACGACAGATATGATAGTTGGTTTTCCAGGAGAGGAAGAACAGGATTTTGAAGATCTTATCTCCCTGCTTGAAGAAGTACGTTATGATAATTCTTATTCTTTTATTTATTCCCCGAGGCCAGGAACAAAAGCTTATAAAGATTATGGCTCCAAAATAAATAAGGAATTAAGAGAAATTTACGTTAAAAGGCATATGAAGTACCATGACCTACAAAATGAAATAGCATTTGAAAAAAATAAGAACCTGATAGGTAAAGTTGTAGAGATACTTGTGGAAGGGCCTAGTGTTAAGGATCCTAACAAACTTTCTGGCAGAACTGTTGGCGGTAAAGTAGTGAATTTTGAGCGAAGTCAAAAACAAACTGTTGAAACAGGTAACTACGTTATGGTAAACATAACAAAAGCTCATCCCACACATCTTAAAGGAGAACTTTTTAATGATTAAGGTTTTTGGAGACAAAAAACCCGAAACGGAGAAGGCTATCTTTGTTGCAGAAAGCGCAGATATTATAGGTGAAGTTGTGCTTTGTGCTGACTCTAGTGTTTGGTATGGCGCTGTACTTAGGGCCGATATTGCAAAAATAGAACTTGGAGATCGAAGTAATATTCAAGATGGCACAGTCTGCCACGTCGATTACGATAAGCCAGTTATAATAGGTAAAAACGTTACAATAGGACACAACGTTACACTGCATGGGTGTAAAATAGGCGATAACTCGCTTATAGGTATGGGTGCTGTTGTCTTGGACGGTGCTGAGATTGGTAAAGATTGTCTTGTAGGTGCAGGTTCTGTTGTTACTCCTGGTACACAGATACCAGACAATAGTTTAGCTATAGGATCTCCTGCAAAGGTAAAAAGGGAACTTACAGAAGAAGAAGTAATATCTATTAAGCAGAATGCATCTGCTTATGTAGAGCTTGCTATAGAACATGACAAAAACGGTCTTTAATATTTGGAGGCAAATATGGAAAAAATAAGAGAAGGGCTAACCTTTGATGATGTTCTTATACAACCAGAAGCATCTTCTGTACTACCAAATGAGGTAGAAACAAAAACCCACATAACAAAAAATATATCTCTTAATATTCCACTAGTAAGCGCAGCAATGGATACTGTAACAGAATCAAGTACAGCTAGAGCGATGGCTCAGGTCGGTGGTATAGGCATAATACACAAGAATATGGAAATTGAAAGACAAGCATATGAAGTCAGCAAGGTAAAAAAATACGAAGCTGGAATGATAACAGATCCAGTTACAGTTACTCCTGATGATACAGTTGGTGAAGCAAAAAGATTAATGGCAGAATATAAGATAGGTGGTTTCCCTGTTTCTGATAAAGACGGAAAACTCGTAGGAATAGTAACTAATAGAGACTTAAGGTTTGAAGAAAATATGTCCTTAAAAGTTAAGGATGTTATGACAAAAGAAAATCTTGTTACAGTTCCTATGCACACAAACTTGGATGATGCAAAGAAGATACTCCAAAAGCATAGAATAGAAAAACTTTTAGTCGTAGACGACAGATTTCATTTAAAAGGTCTCATCACAGTTAAAGACATAGAAAAGAGCAGGCTATACCCTAATTCATGTAAAGACTCTCATGGTAGATTAAGAGTTGGAGCAGCAGATAGTACTGGTGCTGATACAATGGAAAGAGTAGAAGAACTTGTTAAAGCCGGAGTAGATCTTATCATAGTAGATACAGCTCATGGACATTCCAATAAAGTCCTTGAAACTATCAAAAAGATAAAAAGTAAATTTCCTGAATTAGATCTAGTAGGAGGAAATGTTGCCACAGCAGATGCAACAAAGGCACTTATTAAAGCTGGTGTAGATGCTGTAAAAGTTGGTATAGGACCAGGATCAATATGTACTACAAGAATAGTTGCAGGTATTGGAGTACCACAGCTTACAGCCATTATGGATTGTGCAGAGGCTGTAAAGGGAACAGACATAAAACTTATAGGTGATGGCGGAATAAAATTTAGCGGAGATATAGTAAAAGCCCTTGCTGGTGGTGCAGATGTTGTAATGATAGGCGGCTTACTTGCAGGAACAGATGAAAGCCCTGGAGAAATGGTTCATTATCAAGGACGTTCTTATAAGGTTTATAGAGGCATGGGTTCAATTGGTGCTATGAAGAAAGGAAGTGGAGATAGATATTTTCAGGAAGACGTTGAAGAAACATATAAGCTAGTTCCAGAGGGTGTAGAAGGTCAAGTTCCTTATAGAGGATCACTAAGCCTTGTTATATATCAACTCATGGGTGGTATAAAATCTGGTATGGGTTATATCGGAGCAAAGGATATTTCTGAACTTAAGAACAAAGCAAAGTTTGTAAGACTAACAGCTCAGGGTCTAAAAGAAAGTCATGCTCATGACATAATGATAACAAAAGAAGCTCCAAATTATAGACTTGGTGGGTAATAGAACTAACTAGAATAAAATAACTGATAGAGGAAAATAAATTGAATCAAAAAGTTTTAATCTTAGATTTTGGCTCTCAATATACACAACTTATAGCTCGTAGAGTTAGAGAACTTAGTGTTTATTCAGAGATACAGCCGTGCAATATCTCCATATCAAAGATAAAAGAATTTAACCCTTCAGCAATAATTCTGAGTGGTGGACCTTCTAGTGTTTTTGATGCTGGGGCTCCAAGCGTTGATAAGGAAGTCTTTGATCTTAATGTTCCTGTTCTTGGTATTTGTTATGGACTTCAACTTATTGCACATCTTCTTGGCGGAAAGGTTGTTCCTTCTACTCACAGGGAATATGGACGAGCAGTTGTTAATGTAAAAGGCAAAGATATACTTTTTAGTGATGTTCCAGAAAAGTCCAATGTTTGGATGAGTCATGGAGATAGAGTTGAATTATTGCCAAAAGGCTTTCATCTTATTGCCAGTACAGATACTGTAACTAACTCAGCTATTAAAAATGAAAAAGGCACTATATACGGTGTTCAGTTCCATCCAGAAGTACATCACAGTGATTTTGGAAAAAACATATTATCAAATTTTCTTTTTAAAGTTGCCGGTCTTAAAGCTGACTGGGATATGAAAAACTTTATAAAAGAAGAGATCACAAAACTTCAACGTGATGTAAAAGGTAAAGTCATTTGTGGTGTTAGTGGTGGTGTTGATTCAACTGTTGCCGCAGTGCTTCTTAAAAAAGCACTGGGTGATGAGAATGTTTTTCCGGTTTTTGTTAACAATGGAGTCCTAAGAAAAAACGAAGCTGAAAGTGTTAAACAATTATTTTCTTCTATGGGCTTTAAACTTTATTATTATGATGAGGAAAAGCTTTTCTTGGATAATCTGAAAGGTGTTGATGATCCAGAGAAGAAAAGAAAAATAATAGGGCATACTTTTATAGATGTTTTTTATAAGGCTGCTACAACATTTAAAGCACAGTATCTTGCTCAGGGGACACTGTATCCTGATGTTATAGAATCTGTAAGTTTTAGAGGACCAAGCGCAACCATAAAGAGCCATCATAATGTTGGCGGACTTCCAGAAAAACTTAATTTAAAACTAGTAGAACCTTTTAGAGAATTATTTAAGGATGAAGTAAGGGCAGTTGGAAGGGAACTTGGGATACCAGAGGATTTTATAATGAGGCATCCTTTCCCAGGACCAGGTCTGGCAGTAAGAGTCCTTGGTGATATTACAAAAGAACGTTTGGATGTTCTAAGGGATGTTGATGATATTTTTATTTCAATGCTTAAAGAATATGAACTCTACAACAATATCTGGCAGGCCTTTTCTGTCCTTCTACCTGTAAAAAGCGTAGGAGTTATGGGTGATAATCGTACATATGAGAACGTTGTTGCTCTTAGGGCAGTAACTAGTGTAGATGGAATGACTGCTGACTGGTACCATTTTCCTCATGATTTTCTGGCTAAGGCCTCTAACAGGATCATTAATGAGGTAAAGGGTGTTAACCGCGTTTGCTACGATATCTCTTCTAAACCACCTGCAACTATAGAGTGGGAATAAGTCGCTGTAAATCTGCATCATAGACCTTAATTTTTTACTTTGATATCAACTAAGATAATGGTATACCTTTTTGGTCTTACAAATGGCCTAGTCTGTTTGGGCCTGAGAGACAATACTATAAAGAATCTTAGAGGTGTTAGATTTATGGAAATAGTTGTACTAGTTAAGCAGGTCCCCGATACTGCTAATGTTGGCGCAGATGCCATGAAAGAAGACGGGACAGTGAATAGAGCAGCGCTCAAAACTGTATTTAATCCAGATGATCTTCATGCCCTTGAACTTGCCCTTGAGATGAAGGATAAGTATGGAGCTACCGTTACTGTTATAACTATGGGACCTCCAAAGGCGATAGAAGTATTAAAAGAATGTTTCTATAGGGGTGCAGATAAGACCTTCCTTCTTAGTGATCCAAAATTTGCTGGCTC
>JBAXWW010000128.1:0-4875 GCA_037128215.1 bacterium
CTTTAAAGCTGCATTCATTTTAACCAATTCCTCTTCTATATTTGCGTGTTTCCCACTTGTTCCTATATTTGCGTTAACTTTTGTAGTAAGCCCATGACCAATTGCAAGAGCACTAAATTTTCTATTAACATTGTATGGAATTACAAGCCTTCCCTCTGCAAGTTCCTCAGCAATATACTCAGCTGTAACATGTTTGTCGTAAGATGCTGCCTGATGCATCTGTTCTGTAATTATCCCTTTTTTTGCTTGCTCTAATTGTGTCATAAGCCACACTTCCCATCACTACTGCTCTTGCAAGAGCTGCATGAACTACTGGACTTGCTAGCAGAAGACGAAGAAGTATAGTCTGTTTTATACCAGCCAGAACCTTTTAACTGAAAAGAAGTTGATGATAGTAGCTTCTCACAGTCACTTTCGCAATCAGGGCATTTAGCTGAATCAGTACCTATGTTTTGTAAAACCTCAAAACGCTTGTTACATTTTTTACAAGCATATTCATAAAGCGGCATATATCATCTCCATTGTTTAGATATCTGTTTAGACTGACATTAACTAGCATACTTGTTGCGTTAAGGTCAAAACTATTTTAATAATGTGTGTATCAAGAGATGGATAAAAAAATGATGCACATAGTAAATAAAAACACATGTGAGTACTGCAAAGATTGTGGTGGTTGTGACTACATTGACATTACTTATGCAGAAACCTTAGGCATAAAACTTAATAATATTAAGGAATTATATTCTCCTTCAAAAACCAAGCCTCTAAATATCGACCATTTAGAAATTGTTCCATCCCCGTTACCTTTTGGGTATAGAACAAGGTGTCAATTACACGTTGTTAACGGGAAGATAGGATTTCATAAGAAACGCTCAAATGATCTTATTGAGATCAAGAAATGCATCATACTTGATGAACGTATTAATAAGAGAATAAAAGAATTAAATTTTCCAAAAAATTATTCTGCAAAAATAGAATTATATTTAAAAGATGGTGTTGTTTGTGAAAGGATAATAGAAAAAAAATACGACAACATTTTCTACCAAATAAACGACAGCGTTAATAAATTAATAATAGAAGACGTAGTAACACTGATAAATGCTCAAGAAAAAGATAGGATCCTTGAATTATTTTGTGGCCTTGGTAATTTTACTTATCCAATACTTAAAAGTTCGCCTAAGACACATATAACCGGCGTAGACATGAGAGTTCCTACTAATAAAAAAGATAATCCTGAGTTCATAGAAGCAGATGTTTTAGTAGGCATCAATATGCTGAAAAAGCAAAAACGTTTGTCTAGCTTTAATAAATTAGTTCTAGACCCTCCTCGTAGTGGTGCTGACAAAAAAGTAATAATGGAATTAAATGATTGTGACTTTGAAAAAATAATTTATGTTTCCTGCAATCCAATAACATTAATAGATGATGCAATCACATTCTCTGATTGCGGATACAAGTGGCAGAGTATGAAGCTTTTTGACATGTTTCCTTTTACCAAGTACCTAGAATCTATCAGCATCTTCAGCAAGTAAGGTTGTTTTTCCTTATGCGTTGAAAAACAGCAAAGAGGTCATCTCTTTCAAAATCAAGACCTTTGCAATTAAAGGCTGTACTTCTCCTTGCAAGGTCACTATCCATATATTCATATTTTTTCATTTTTTCATATATTGGCATTCCAGGAACATTATAGAACACAGAAGGAGAGACTAACACTTTTTTGTCCTCAAGGTATTCCACTGTTTTTATTAACTCTGCAAGTGGCTGTTCAGGTATCCCTATTATAATGTAAGTGGTAGTCTTCAATCCAAGTTCTTTTGCTTTTTGTATCACAAATTCATAATGAGCTATCGTTTCTGGTCTTCCCAATCCTTTTCTACTAGGAACTTCACCAGTTGCTAGAGAGAGATCAAGTTTATCAAATCCTGCTTCTTTCATAAGCATTAGAAGTTCTACGTCTATATTGGCACAATTAAGACCGTTGCTGGCAAGTAATTCCAACTTTCTTTTACCGTATTTAAGAATTATCTTTTCCAATATCTGTTTTATTCTATCTACCTCTAACAGTAAATTATCATCTTGGAAATCAAAGACCTGAATACCATATCTTTTGATACATTCATCTATCTCTTCCAGTACATTATCTATATCTCTTTTTCTATAACTACAGCCAGCGGTAGAATGAACAGAGCAGAAAACACAGTTATTGGGACAACCTCTAGACGTAAGTAGCATTGTATACGGTTTTTTATTAAAGACATATTTAGATGGATCAATTAATTCCCTGGCAGGAAAATTAAGTTTATCAAGATCTTCTACAATAAAACTCTTACCATTATTATCTAATATCCTTTCCTTATTATCAGACAAAAGTATTTGCTCTAGGACCTCTTCTCCCTCTCCTCTAACAACAAGATCAATAGATCCTGACAAGATTAGATCTTCTGGGCAGACAGTCGCGTGATACCCACCCACAACAACTCTACAATCTTGGACAATGTTCTTTATGAGTTCAACAGTATCCATAAGTACATGATTATAAGTAGTGAACATCGCATTAACACAGACTACGTCAGGCATCAATTTTCTTATCTCTTCTGAGAACTGTTCATCAGTCATTCCAAAATGTTTATAGTTTAAAAAGGAGTTATTCTCTTTAGTATAAAACTTATTTAGATACTGCAGATCATTAGGGTGTGGTATTTTTTTTGGTTTTTTAACAGACCTTGCATCAAGTAATGCCAGATCAAAGTTCTCTTTATTCTTCAAAGAAGAAGCTAAATAAAGAAGACCTAAAGGATATTCTCTAAATTTTGTATTATAAAAGTCCTGAATTGGAGGCTGAACAAAAAGTACTTTCATCTATATAAGCTTAAAGTGTTCTAATAATATTTTAATGCCCAAAATAATCAAAATAGATCCGCCTAATATTTCTGCCTTTGTCTTAGCATAACAGCCAAGTCTGTTACCAATTTCTACGCCTATAAAAGAAAGAACAAAGGTAACAACACCTATTACTATAACTGGCAAAGTTATAAAAATATTCAAAAAAGAAAAACTAACTCCAACAGCAAGAGCATCTATACTGGTCGCTATAGCTAACACAAAAAGTTTAAAATTACCGACACAAGAATCTTTCTTCTCACATATTTTATCCATCTTGATTGCTTCATAGATCATTTTAAGACCTATCAACAGCAAGATAGAAAAAGCTATCCAATGGTCATAGTTACCGATTAGATCTTTGAACTGATTAGCGCCAAACCATCCGATCACAGGCATGATGGACTGAAAAAGCCCAAAGGTAATAGATGCCTTTAATGCAGTGTGCATCTTGTTGACTGGGGCACTAACACCAATGCCTATGGACACCGCAAAGGCGTCCATAGCAAGGCCTAATGATATAAGAAAAATCGTTAGTAAACTCATTTTTTATGAGGCATAGGCGGCATAGGCATAGAATTACAACAATTGCCGTTGTGTTGTCCTGGCATCATCTGCTGCATCATCATAGGGCATTTTGGTCCCATCGGATTCATCATTGGATTCATGGGATTCATTGGGTCACCCATGCACATAGGACCTGCATGTGGTTTAAAAAGTGTAATTAAAAGAACAACCATTATCGCAATAGCACCAAGACTCATTACAAAGCCACCAAGTTTTAGACAAGGAGAAGATTCTTTTTTACCAAAATAAAGAGAAGTCATTCCTAATCCAAAAACTACTAATGCAGGTAGTAATGGAAGAATTGGCCACATTCTAAAAAAATGCATCATACGCACCTCCGTTTAAAAACTAAGAGTATTGTAGTACGCTAAACAAGTAATAACAAGTGGCAATAGCGTGACACTTATGCTAGCATTTTGTTAATGAAAAGAGGCTTTTTATTTTTATTTTCTGTAGTTTGGCTTCTGTTTTTAGCGACTTGTGGTCGCCAGGATAGTCCATCATGTTCTGGAAAATTATATAATTCACCTTCAATATATGTTGCGGGTACCTACGTCTATACAAGTATCTACGCTAAAAATAAATCTCTTGATCCTAGTGATCCAACTTGTCCTACTAACACAGAGCCATATAACTTGGTCTTTGGAAAATCCACCGACAGTGGAAACACATGGACAACTGTAACAGTTAAGCAAAACATCTCTCCAAGCTCAGAACCGATAGGTTTATCCTCACAAGCAATAGCCGCAGATCCAAATAATAGCAGTCGAGTATATATCTCATATATAGACAGTAATAATATTCTTTACTGTGCTTCATCTGCTGATGGTGGAAGTTCCTGGACTTTCTCTAGAGTAGAGAACACAACCAATACGACTGTAGTTGATCATGCAATTATAACTAATTCTTCAGGTGGTGTTCATATAGTATATACGGCGATCAACGCTGGACTTGCTACACTTAAATCAGCAAAATCAACTGATTTCGGCGCCACATGGACGTTGAATACTATAGACCCATCTTCTAACACTGGATATAAACCATCCTTAACAATTGATTCAAATAATTACCTCTATGTCTCTTATTATTATGTAGATACGAATGGCGGTCTAAAATTTGCACGATCAACTGATCTAGGCTCTAACTGGTCTCCTGTAGCTGTAAAGACAGCAGATGGAACTGTAAGCGGACCCTTTAGTTCAGTCGCTGTAAGCTCCAGTGCTATATACATAGCATTCTATAATCCAGGTGGATACGTTGTTATCAGTGGTGGGTACACAGAGAATAAAAATGGAAAGATCCAAATAATGAAATCCACAAATGGTGGAAGCAGCTTTTCTAGTCTTATAGATATAGATACGAACTCATACTCAGGGAAAAATATGTCATTAGTTTCTGACGGCGCTAATAATCTTTATACATCTTATG
>JBAXWW010000129.1:0-4772 GCA_037128215.1 bacterium
GCAATTCTTTATTGAACTTAATTTGTGTGCAACAAGTATAACTGTCCTGTCTTTACAGATATTAGGCATAGCCTCGTTTATTGCTGTCTCACTCTCTGCATCTAAAGAACTGGTCGCTTCATCCATTATAAGTATTTTTGGATTTCTATATAGAGCTCTTGCTATTGTTACCCTTTGTTTCTGACCGCTGGAGAGTCCACAGCCATCTTCCATTATTTGTCTGAAATAACCATCTGGATGTTGACGTATGAAGCTGTCAGCTCCGGCAAGTACTGAAGCGTTTATAACTTTTTTTATATCAGGAAATTGATCACCGATAGAGATGTTATCTATAATGGTACCAGAAAATAATCTTGAATCTTGAGTTACCATCGCTATTATCCTTCTAAGTTCAGAAAGAGGGTAGTGTTTTACATCGTAACCATCTATCAAGATCTTCCCGTTGGATGGTTCAAAGAGTCTATTTATAAGCTGTACCATTGTTGTTTTGCCAGAACCGCTCCTACCCATTATTGCGACTAATTGACCTGCTTTAATGTCTGTCGTTATATCTTTTAATATTTCTGGGGATTCATCATTACCATATTTAAAATGAACGTTTTTGAATGATATTCTGCCAGTCACTGAATCAGCAGAGATGGGAAGATATTTTTCTAATTTATCTTCAGGTTTTGTTGAAAAGATATCGTTCAATCTATCTATACCAAATCTCACTTCCTGTAGTGTCATAAATATGTTTGAAATACTAAGTATTGGACCAAGAGCGATAGCAAATAAGGCCATAAGAGCAATGATAGTTCCTATGGTCATCGTATCAGAAATAACCATTTTCGCACCCATATACAGTACTAAAAGTGGTATGCCTTTATAAAATAATTCAACAATTAGAGAATAAAAATTATTTACATGTCGCATCTTTAGTTGCCACATAGATGCTTGCGCATATTTATCTTCCCATTTCCATCTCCAAGGAATCTCTGCAGAAAATATTTTTAGGGTATTTATATTTTTTATTCCCTCTACAAGAAGTGTCTGCGATTCAGCTGATTTTGATATGGTCTCTGAGTAGTATCTGTAGATGAATTTTGAGGCTATTATTGTACAGACAGCAAGTACAGCTATTGCTGAAACAAAGACAAACCCTAATTTTAAATTTAGAGAGAATATTGCCAAGACGTAAATAATTGACATCAAAACATCTATTATGAACTCTATACCCTGTTGAGAGATGAAGTTCTTTATTATGTGTATGTCATTTATTCTCATTAACGTATCGCCGGTCTTCCTACTGGCAAAAAATGAAGCGGGCAGTCTAAAAAGATGCCTAAAGAGCTGAGAGCTTAGCTCTATATCCATTTTTAACGATAGAAATGCAGTTAGATATCTTCTTACTAGTCCAGAAATAGAGCTCATTATTATAAAAATTAAAAAGCCAGCACCTATTATATTCAATAGACCGAAATCCATGTTTAAAAGGACTTTGTCTATTATCTGTTGAGAAAAATATGGCGTAGCTAGACCAAGAAGATTTAACAGTAACGATATTACAAGTATCTGTACTAGTATTCCCTTGTATGGTTTGAATAAGTCCCAGTATATATCTAAATTGCTTGGTTTGGATTCATTCTTATAAAAATCAGTAGTTGTATTAAATAGTAAAAGGACGTTGTTCCATTTTGACTTAAATTCTGCATGAGAGATCTTTCTTAGACCAATAGCTGGGTCTGCTATTATTACATGTTTTTTTGTTACATCATATACTACTACAAAATGATATCCCTGTATGCAGATGGCAGGTAATTTTAGATCAAAGATATCTTTAAGCTCTACCTTTACACCTCTAGTCAGAAGCCCGATTCTTTCTGCCGATGAAGAAATACCATAAAGACTGGCTCCTTCAGATCCTACGTCTATAGAATTTCTAAAGAAAGCAACTCCCATATCTATCCCAAAATATTTTGAAATCATAGCCATGCAGGCAGCAGCACAATCCATCTTGTCGTGTTGCTTTATGATAGGGAATTTTTTATTTGTTTTTACGTCTTTTTCATAATCAAAAGTGTCATCTTCTTCTATGATTTTTTCTTGGATTTTTTCATGTTTTTTGTTCTCTGCTTTTTTTATTTCCGGATCAGCAGGTTTTTTTTCTGTCCCGTCATATACTGGTTTTATGAATGGATATTGTTTTAATAATTTTAAGTAATTTTTTATTGGAATTTTGTATAATTCTACGTTGGAGATTGCCCTAAAAGTATAAATTGATATATGTTTTTTGCTGCTGTTTTCTACATGTTGATGACCAAAAAGACTTGGTGTGTCCTGTGTAGAAAGGATGTTTTCCTTTTGAGATGCGTCATTGAATTGTTCTGTTGAAATGACACCTTCTTTTAATAAGAAAATAGTTGTTTGAGTTGTATTTTCTTTCTGTATTATCTCATTTTCATTAAAATTTTGTGTTTTGAAAGAGAGAACAAAGTCTTTTATATCTTTTATGTTCACTCCTTTTTCGTATTTTATAGGTCTTACAAAATCCTGAATGTTAGAGTCTGTGGTCATTATTTTGAGGTATTCAAAGTCTTTTTTATTCTTCTTTAGCAGTGTAAGAAGTTCTTTTGTACTTACATATAAAACCTTTCCCTCACTATCCATTTGAGCGCTGTAGTGCCATGGCGTATTAACCAGCATGGCGCTTAGGTCTATTGATCTAAACTGTTTTACCTCTCCTGCAAGAAATTCTTTTCCATCATGTAGTTTGTTAAATAAGTGTGCTTTTCCGCTCAGTAATATTGCGAGTTCTTTCGTCTGTTCTCCCTGTGTTACAAAAACATCGCCATTTTTTAATTCCACGATTCTGGCTTTTTTTGATAATGATGTTATTTCTTTTGAATTAAAGAAGTTAAAGATGGATCTTTCTCTTATTTCTAAAATGGTTTGTAGTGTGTTATTTTTGTTCATAAATTAACTCCTAGAAATCTAGAAATTAATCTTTCCTTTCCTATTACTACCTCAGCAGTAAGAGGGATTCCTTCTATTAATTTTATTTTTTGTTCATCAAGAAATTTTAGGCTTTTATCGTCGATATTTGCTTCAACTATGTATTGATTGTTTATCATAATAGGTTCTCCTATTATTGTTCCCTCGATCTTTTCTTTTTTAGGGCCAAAGGAAAAGTTAAAATGATAAACGATCCTATTACTTGTCTTTATTTTATTTAGAAGATTACTTGGTAAATGTAATTGTACAGCGATGTCTTTCTCTTCTGATTTAATACTCAATACTTCTGTAAAAGGCTTGTATGTTATACCCTGCTTGAGCTCATTGTTTTTTGAAACAAGGCCTGATACTTTTGCTTTGAATGATATTATCTTACGGTCCTTAGATATGTATTCAAAAAGAACATCTCCGTGTTTAACGTATTGGCCTATATGAGCTATGTGTCTTTTGAATTTAAAAGGAAAGGAAGGACTAATGGAAATATCTGGATTGAGATGTATTATCTCTCCATTAACAGAGTATGATTTATTAACTATAGAAAAATAAGACCAGGTCCCAAGTATTATCGCTGTGCTAATGACTAAATAGAAAGCAAGAATGGCAAGATGTTTTGGTTGGCTGTATAATATCAGTTGAAACGTCTTGCTAAACTGATCGTAGGATCGTTTCTCTACACGGTCTTTTTTACTTTTAGGCATAAAAAACCCTCTAATGAAATGTTACATCAGAGGGTTTCAAAAGTCTATTTTGCTGTGGTCTTTACCACTTAATTTTAAGTCCTATACCTGCTCTTCCCCAACCAACGTCGACAGCTATGTGTGTCCCTTTATCCTGTTGCATCTTTAAAGCTTTATCCATGAATTCACTGACAACATCTATGCCGCCCTTAATCTTTTTAAGGTCTTCCTTTCCAACTTTCTTTATCCGTTTGCTTTTTTTCTTCATTGTACTCTACCACCATAATGAGATGATGTCTTAAATAGTATTATAACAAATCATTTTGTTCTTGTCAACAAAAATATTGCTATTGTTTAGTGCGGTTTTTTTGTTTTTCTTTTCTTTGTAACACATTGTAATTATTAAACTAAATTTTTAATTTTAAAGATTTTACTGAAAAAGGCTTGTTTGTTCAGCTTTGGGCAGTATTCCTAAAAACAAGACAATCTAATCTACTTAATATCAACGTGGCATAAGGATGCTTATTGCTTTGTCTAGTTGATACTTATGAAAAGCAGTTGTTTGGTTTTATCAGTTTTACTTTTCTCTGTTCTATACTCTCTGCTTTTGGGTAATTCAGATCAAGTCTCAAAAACAGTTACATGCAAGTCGGATCTTTTTAAAAGCGAGCAAGAAAAGAAATATTCATATATTTATTCATCGGCCTTTTTGGGTTGTAAGCAAAAAGAAGATAAAGAACATTTTGCATATCTTGCGTCTTTCTATAATACCAGTACGGGGCATCTACTTTGTATTGCAGGGCTACATATTGCGAGTCTTACTCTTTTAATTTTTTTATCTGTTAATTTGATCTTGTATGTTTTTTTTCCTGCTTTCAGAAAAAAAGGAATTCCCTATTTCTGGATTTCTCTACCAATAGGCATCATTACATCTGTGTTATATGTGTGTTTTATAGGTCCAGAGATCCCAAGACTACGGGCTATAATTATGCTGTTACTTGGTTTAGTCTCTTTATTTATACCAGTGTTTAAAAATAAACTTCTTATCCTAGCAATAACAGCTTCAATTATTTTGTTCTTCATGCCGGATTCTATCTATAC
>JBAXWW010000130.1:0-4757 GCA_037128215.1 bacterium
GATATGTATCATTTGATTTTTTTACCTTCTCTTCAAAATCAGCACTAGTAAGCTGTATTACTGTTCCCATTTTTACCTCCAGATATTATTTTATTTTAGTACTATTTTTTGTCTTTGCATTTATACATTTATCAAGAAACGATTCCATTCCCTCGTAAAAATCAAATCTATTTTCTTCATTCCTGAAACCATGTCCCTCATTCTTTTTAACTAAATACTGTACAGTTATACCACGTTTTTTAAGAGCTTCTACAATTTGATTAGATTCATCTATATTTACCCTTGGATCTTTTGCCCCTTGTGCAACAAATAGTGGGGCTTTGATTTTATCAACATGAAATACTGGTGAAGCTTTTTTTAGAAGTTCTATATCCTTTTCTGGGTTACCTACCATTTCATACATTGTTTCTAAATATGGTTTCCAATAGGGAGGAATGGTTTTCATGAATGTAAATAGATTTGATACTCCTACATAGTCTACACCACAGGCATATACATCAGGAGAAAAAGCCAAACCAGCCAAGACAGCATAGCCACCATAGCTTCCTCCATAAATTGCTACTTTTTTTGGGTCAGCGATCTTTTCATCTATTAGCCACTTTACCCCATCAGTTATATCGTCCTGCATTTTTTGTCCCCATTGTTTGAAAGAAGCTTCCCAAAATTTTCTACCATATCCAGTAGAACCTCTGTAGTTCATTTGAAGCACAGCATAACCCCTATTGGCAAGGAATTGTACTTCTGGGTCAAAGCCCCAATTATCTCTTACCCATGGGCCTCCGTGTGGATTTACGATTATAGGCAGGTTCTGTTGTCCTTTTCCTAATGGCAGGGTTAAGTATCCGTGTATTGTAAGGCCATCTCTAGATTTATATTCTATAGGCTTCATTTCAGCCATGTTTTTTGGTTTTAACCAGGGGCTAAGTTCAGCTAGTTTTTTTATGCTCTTTGTTGTTGCATTATAAAGGAAGAATGATCCTAGATCTTTGTCACTGGATGTTCTTACTATGAATGTCTTTTCCTCTTTATCCTCTGAGACCATATTTACTTCAACATTGTTCAGCTTAGATTCAAGGTCATTGAAGATGTCTTTTATCTCTTTATCAAAGAAAATTCTATCAATTTTCCATGTGTAATATGTAGCTGTTAAAAGAACTTTTCTCTTCTTGGAATAATGTAACCCAGACATATCTACTTCATTATTTTCTGCTATTGTCTTTATTTCTTTGTTATTTTCTAGATCATATTCAACTATTACAGATTTATCTCTTCCGATGTTGGTGGAAGCATATATATTCTTGTTATCAAAAGTGAAAAATATAGGAGAAAAATTAACTTTAAAATTTGTTGTCATTAATTTTTTGAATTCTTCTGTTTCTGTGTTTCTATAAAAAATTGTAGTATTAACACCATCGGTAGAAGAGGCTATTCTTATCTTTCCGTCATGGTCAGTCATCCAATCTGTTATGTTGCCAGGGTTCTTTGCTACAAGTTTCATCTCTGCTGTGTTTATGTTTATCCTGTAAACATCAAAAACTTCTTTTAATCTGCTGTTTGTAGTTATTAATATCTCATTATCTGATATGTCCTCTAAGTCATCCATAACGCCAGATCTGACTTTTTTGAATGGTGTTAAGTTTTTTGTCTTCTTAGCTTTTATGTTTACAGCAAAGACTTGATAGTTTTCATCTCCGCCAAAATCCCTACTATATATAATAGTCTCATTACCTTTCCAAAAGTAACTATTGATGTCTCTATCCGTTACTGAACTTATGCGTACAGGTTTTTTCTTAAGGTCAACGTCTTGTACGAATATATTAAGACGTTTTTTATAAGGAGCAAGGAAAGAGAGTGTTTTGCCATCTGGTGATATTTTATATGCTGCTTTTTCTGGATTTTTAAAGAAATTCTTTAATGGTATTTTTGGAACTTCAGCCACAGCATATCCTCCAGAAATTAATAGTATGATTGCGATGCTAAACAATGTTTTCATGTAGTTACCCCTTAGTCGGAATAACTTACCATAAGCTTTGTTTTTTTGAAATGAAGATGTTGACAATATTTTTATTGAAGAGGATGATGGCGCTACTGAAAGTAAATTTTTGGAGGTCACTATGAAAAGATTTTTAGGTTTATTAATAGCCACATTATTTGTTGTTCCAATGGCTTTTGCCCAAGGGACAATGACTTGTGATCAGATTAAAGCTAAGAAAGATGTGTTAAGGACTGAAATAAAAGCAACTACAGATAAAACGATAAAAAAACAAAAAAGACATGAAATGAAGGCCCTTAAAATGGAATGGAAGAAAGCTGGCTGTAAGAAAAATGCTCCTAAAAAATAAATAAAAGTTATTTCGACTTTAACAAAAGAGCCTCAAGTATTAGCTTGAGGCTCTTTTACTTTAGAAAATAAGTTTTTTAACTACATAGGCTGAAACATAGTTATATTGTTATCAAAAGGCAAGGCTAGATCCCAAACCATGCACGCTGTTCCACCATTCATCTTTATTACAGTTGCAACTTTGGCAACGTCTACGGATGTTGTACTTAGCCCTGTACCAGTGTAACCTACGAGCTGAACTGTGTTAGTTGCGTTAGCAAGAGATTGAGTCGCTGGTCTAAACTGAACTATCGCGACTTGTCCACAAGCAGTTTGAGGGAGTGCTTCAACATTGGAAATGAACAAAGGAAAAATCATTAGAACAACGACAGTAATTAGTAGTTTTTTCATAGAACGTACCTCCATATTTTTTTTACTGTAATAAAAAATTAACCTGATCCGGACTTAATTTCTTTCTGCATACATTGTCGTAAGTATTATAGGCAGTTGAATTATCGTCGCAGACACACGATGTTTGGGTGTCATTTATTTTTGATTTATTTGGGCAAACAACACACTTCGATTCATTTCCAATCTGTAGCCATGCGTTCTCTGGACATCTTTTTTTTGCTTCATCAGTTGTCCCAGCAGTTGTTGCTGTTATGGTATTAGAAAAGTCTTTTTGAACTTCACGGCAACCTGTTACCGCCAATAAGGTTATCACTAAACAGACATAAATAAATTTCATTTGCTAACCCCCGGGACAGTCTATTTCAACATATATACTACAACATATAAGATATTGTTTGTTAAGTTAAAAAGGTCTAACTTGTTTTCTTAATGTGCCCAAGAATAGCTTATGTTACAGAGCACAATCGAGCAAGAAGACCAAAAAGTCTGTGTATAGTTTTTGCAGGTATTCCCTGCAAAAAAATGATTTTTTAATTTATTGATTTTATGAAAAGAAGTGGTGGGAAGTGCAGGGCTCGAACCTGCGACCCTCTGCTTGTAAGGCAGATGCTCTTCCAGCTGAGCTAACCTCCCACAAAACAGACGAATTTTTAACATAGCTTTTAATATAGTCAAGCTTTAAAAATAATGTATTATCTTTTTTATGAAAATAGTAGCAACGCTAGGTCCTGCAAGCAAAGAAAAGGATTTAATAAGTAAACTTGCTAAAACGGCAAATAGATTCAGATTGAACACTTCTCATCTTTCTATTGATGATTTAAGAGGCTGGTTAGATTCTTTAAGGTCTTTGTATGTGACCATGGGTAAAAGTATCCCTGTAGTATTGGATCTTCAGGGTGAAAAATATAGAATTGGTAAAATAGGTTCTTATGATTCTATAGCTGAGAGAGTAAAAATATTTTATGGGGCGAGCAGTTCTTCTAGAGAACAGATACCTGTACCTGAGAAAAGCTTTTTTTCTAATGTAAGTGTAGGGGACCTCATTAAACTTAATGACGCTAAAATAGTTGTTAAGGTCAATGCAGTTGATAGTATGAATATAGACGCGACAGTAATTGAGAATGGACCTCTTTCTTCTTATAAGGGTATAAATAAATTTATTAATGAGAATACCTCTGACTATGAGCTTACAGACAGAGACACTATTATTATAAAAGAAGCGATGAATTATGAGTTTACAGAATTTGCTCTTTCCTTTGTTCGTGATGGGAAGGACGCTAAAGCTATAAGGACTTTGATCTCAGATAGAAGCCTTATAGCCAAAATAGAAAGAGTTGAGGCTATGTCCAATATAAAAGCGATAGATGATTTTTTTGATGAGATTTGGTTCTGTAGAGGGGATTTAGGCGCTGAAGCTGGTTTGTTAAAAATGGCAGAACTCCAAAATAGTTTTATTTCTAATTTTAATAACATGTCCTGCCCCAAATATCTTGCAGGACAAGTTTTGGAACACATGACTTCTTTTTCTCAACCTACAAGGAGTGAAGTCGTTCATCTTTATGATTCTATAAAAAATGGTTTTGATGGAATAGTTCTGTCTGATGAAACTGCAATTGGAAAAAATCCAATAGCTGTAATGGATTTTCTTAGTATTTTTTAACGGTTATTTTATTTGTCGTCTTATCTATATACGCCACATATGATTCTGCAGAATCTACAAATATTGATGTTTCAGTCACAGCGTTATCTGAAAAACCCTGTATGCCAAAATTAAACCAAGATGTTCCATCACTTATTTTGGCTGATATTTTATCGCTGTTAGTTTCATCCTGATAGCAAACAGCTAGTGTCTTGTTGTATATATACATAGAAAGTGCTTCAGCATCCCCAGTCGTTATACCGTTATTACCGATCTTACTCCATGCGCCAGTATCATATTTCATTGCAAAAGATTTTAGTAATACATCATCTCGGTAAGACACATATGGCGTATGGTCACTATTTACAGAAATAGTTATGTAACTTG
>JBAXWW010000131.1:0-4741 GCA_037128215.1 bacterium
AAACCATGTAATGGGTTTGAATTTGTCGTATGGCCAGTAACGCCAGTTTCAATCATGCCAACTGGTTCACCCATAAATAATGTAGTGGCAAATATTTTTTTAGTTGAACTTGATAAGAAAATAGACAAACACAAAAACAATAGTTGTTATTTCAGATACGGTGATGACATCTTGTTAGCTACACATGACAAGGTAACAGCAGAGCATATCGGTAAAATATTGTCCGACTTTATCTTAGACAGTGCACTAATCTTCAATGAAGAAAAAGTAGCTGATATAACCTTTGATGCTACATCAAAAAGAGAGGAACGTTTTAAATATCTAGGACTGATGGTAACAGCGGCTGGAAAGATGCGACTAACAGCAGAAAAGGATAAAGAAATAAAATTAAACATAAAAAATATGATAAACAAGATGGACAAAATGTTTGATAAAATAACCAAAAACAAACCAGAAAAAGTAGATAACATTGTAATTTGCAGCAAGATACTTCTGTTTAAAACGCCACTATACCCTTGGTTACTTTCTTATTTCCCAGTAGTTAACGATGAAGATTACTGGAAAGAATTAGACCTGTGGATAGCGAAGACAATATTGGCAAGAATCTACAAAAAAACTGGAGACAGGGTTTTTGCTAACTATTCATTTAAAAAACTTAGAAATCATGGACTGCCATCCCTATTACATTTAAGGCGATTATACCTAGATGATAAGGATCGTTTCTTTAAATACTTGATAAAATAAATTAAACTATCGCGCCATCTTTACATGGAGTTCTTAAAAGTATCTCATATTTTCCGTTGATCTTTAATTCTGACGCTGAAGGTATATCTGTTTTAGCAAGATAATCATGTTCTAGTCTGGATATATCTTCTAACAAGGTTCTTACCACGTCTCCTTTAGGATACAAAAACACGTCTTCTTTTTTTGCACGTTGATTTCTAAGTTGCTCAAAACCTATATCAAAATGAACCGTCATGTCCCTATTCTTAAGCCTATCACAATAGACACCCTCTATAATTATAACAAAAAGAGGTTTACCCTTAATAGTTCTCATCTTACGCGAATTAGCCTTAACATTTATAACAGGAGAAACGACAGTCTCTCCATTGATCAAAGCTTTTACATGATCATTTAGAGCAGCAATATCAATCTCATTCACAGAAACAGAATTCTTAGGTCCGTTTTTTACTCTTTTATCGACCATATCCTTTGGAAGGTCGACCATATAATCTTCCATCTTAAAAAACACAGACTCATATCCAAGGTTATTTAAGGTTCTAGAAAGTTTATTCGCTATAGTCGTTTTTCCAGCACCAGTTTGCCCAGCCATAGCAAAGACAAAAGGCTTTTTCTTCTTGTAGTTCAACTCATCTATGATCAGATCGGCAAGATCTCTTGCAACCTTTGAAGCTTGGCGTCTACCTTCAGCAACATTAAACAAGAAAGTTCTTAGATCATCGATAAGATCCTTCTCACTCTTATCACTTGGTTTCCTTAAATATCTTGGAGGTAATAGAAGGTATTTTGATTTTTTTGTTTCTTTTTTTGCAGTTACTTCTTTTAAAAGTTTTTCTATTTTACCTGCAATGACAGTCCATGAATAAGTTTTATTAACAAACTCACGGCTTTTTCTAGACAATCTATCCCATTCATTATCATCAGTAAGAACAGAAAGAAGACCGCTAGCAATACTTCTTGGATCAGTAGGATCAACAAGACAGCCATAATTACCCTGGTTTACAAGTTGAGCAGTACATCCAGTAGCTGTTGTTATTACAGGAAGACCACTGGCCATAGCCTCTAAAACAGCGATTCCCCTATTCTCATGAAGTGCAGGATTTACATATACCCAATTGTTCCTTGATGCATATCTAAGAACGCCTGGAAATTCCTTATCGTAATCAAATATATCTGTAAGTATTATTTTGCCCTGTAAATTATTCTTAACTATTACTTTTCTTATATCTTTTAAAAGAGTTTTGTAATTAGTTTGCATTCCTTCCCAGTTCTTTATAAAAGTCGGATCAAGAAGACCACCTGAAGATATAAAAAGATTCGCTATTTCCTGAAGATGCTTATTACTTGCATATGCTTCTATAAGTCCAAGTATATTCCTTCTAGGGTCCAGTCTACCTACCATTAATATAGATGGAAGCCCTCTACGAGAAGGATCTATCCCATCTTCCATTATAGATTCTATAGTTTTTTCTGCTGCCTTATCTACAGGTGTAGGTTTTCCACTTGTAGGATAAAAAACTTTTGTATTAACTCCTGGAGGAATAATAAAGAACTTTGTATCTTCAACATCGATAGCACCCTCGTACAAGTTCAGGCCATACTGTTGGTATCTTTCTTCTTCTGTTGATACAACAACGCTATCAGCCCAATTCAAGGTAGTACGTTCTGCAAAAAGACGTGTATGAAAACTATATTTTTTATTAACGCTCAAAAAGTTACCCTGGGTTATTCCAGCATTCTGTAATTTAAGAGCACCAAGAGAATGTCCGCAATGCACCAAAGGTTTATTGAATCTGGCTTTTAGTATAACGCCACAAACACCAGAATCTGCATAGTGACTGTTTATAACATCAAAACTTTTTTTGTTCTTTTTGTAATAATCTTCTATTCCAGCAGTAAACTCACTTATATATGGCCATACATCTTCCTTAGTAACAAAAGTAGAAGGTCCGCATGGGATCCTTACCAAGTTTACATTGTTGGACATTTTTTCAATCCTTACATCAAAGCCATGGAACTTCTCATCTTTAAAGGCTCTTGTAAAAAGATCAACCTTATGTCCCATTTCTCCAAGGTAGTATGCCAGATTAAGTACATAAACTATCTGACCACCAGTATCTGGATGTCCTCCTATTGGAGACCCATCTTTCTTTAAATGGCCGTGAATGTTTATCATGCAAATATGCATATTATTACTACTCCTCCAAATCGATCAGAGATTTACGAGCCTCTTCACTGGATTTATAGACATCTGCTATAATCCTAACAGCTTCTTTAGGATCATCTGTCATCTTTATCAAATTCAGATCCGATTTATTTATGTACCCTCTTGGTACCAAATGTTTTTTTATGAAAACAAAAAGATCATTCCAGTATTCAGTATCGTAGAGTACAACTGGAGTCCATTTTGTCTTACGAGTTTGGATAAGTGTAAGGACCTCAAACATTTCATCCATTGTTCCAAAACCACCAGGACAGATTATTATCCCGTTGGAATATTTTTTGAACATGACCTTACGACAGAAAAAATAATTGAAGTCTATCTTAAGATCTGAATAAGCATTGCCCTGTTCTTTTGGAAGCTTGATATTAAGACCAACAGTATTTCCACCAGACTCTTTAGCACCACGAGCCGCGGCTTCCATAACACCAGGACCACCACCTGTAATTACAGTAAAGCCTGCGTTCGCTATTTCCTTTCCTATTTCTCTAGCTCCATCGTAGATAGAATCACCTTCTTTAACTCTTGCAGAGCCAAAAACACTTATGGATCTACCAATCTTCCCGAGCTTTTCAAATCCCTCGACAAACTCACTGATTATTTTAAAAACGCGCCATGTATCTTCTGTACGATTAGCACCCATTATATTACCCCTATTAAAGTTTGTTCTCTTCCTCGTCTAGTCTCCACTTCTTTGTTTCTTCCACTATCTTATTAGTATTCTGCGCAGGAACTTCTTCATATGTGGCAAATTTCATTTCAAAAAGACCCAAGCCCTTTGTCATAGAATGTAATTCTGGTGCATAAGTAGCCATTTCTCCCAGAGGAACAAGTGCTTTTACAATACTTCCCTCTGAAGATGAATCCATACCACTGATTCGCCCTCTTCTGCCGCTTAAATCGTTTGTAATAGTTCCAACAAAGTGATCTGGAACATATACTGACACTTCCATGATAGGCTCAAGAAGTACTGGATTAGCCTCTTCCATTGCCTTTTTAAAAGCAAGAGAGCCAGCTACCTGAAATGCCATATCTGAAGAATCAACATCATGATAACTTCCATCATCTAAAGTAACCTTAAAATCTATAACAGGAAATCCAGCAACAGTTCCCTTATCCATTGTCTTAACGATACCTTTTTCTACTGAAGGTATAAAGTTCCTTGGGATCGCACCACCAACTACGGCATCCACAAACTCAAAACCGCCACCCTTCTTTAGAGGATCAACTTTTATCCAGCAGTCACCATACTGTCCATGTCCGCCAGATTGTTTTTTATGTTTACCCTGAACTCTAACGCTCTTCTTTATTGTTTCTCTGTAAGGTATTCTTGGAGATCTAAATGTCACATCAAGCTTATATCTTTCTTTCAACATTTCATTAACAACGTCTAATTGAAGCTGTCCTAATCCAGAAAGAACAAGTTCTTTGGTCTCTGCTACTCTGTTAAAAGAAACAGATGGATCTTCTTCTGTTATTTTCCTTAATGCTGCTCCAACTTTTTCTTCCAATTTCTTATCTGCTATATCTACAGCATAGTTTAAAACTCTTTTTGGTTCTGGAGAAGCTTCAAACACTTTATTAGAGATTGAACTATCTACCAAAGTATAACCGGTCTTTATATCTTCACACTTATCAAGAACAACTATATCACCAGCAACAGCCTCTTCTACAGGTTTAAGTCCTTCTGTATACGGCCTGTTTATTTTCGAAATCTTCAATGAGTGATTGTTCTCTGCTATTATTGCTTTCGTATTCTTGTTAAGTTTTCCGCTAACT
>JBAXWW010000132.1:0-4666 GCA_037128215.1 bacterium
CTTTTATTTATCATAAAAGTTTTCTTGCTCATAAAGCTATAAAAGGACTTAAAGGTGTTACTTTTAGACCGCTGTTCTTTGAACCTACTTTTAATAAATTTAAGGGTGATATCTGTAAAGGCTTTCAAATACACGTTACAAATCGAGGCTCTTTTGATTCTCTAAAGACTAGTCTTGCAATAATATATGCTCTAAGGAACCTTTACCCTAATGACTTCTTTTTTACCCCACCACCATATGAATATGAATATGAGAAAATGCCGATAGATATTCTTTTGGGTAGTGATAAACCAAGAAAATTGCTGGAGCAGGATTGTTCCTTTAATGATTTCTGTACCTCTGTAGATGAAGGCCGCAAGGAATTCATTAATATTAGAAAAAAATATCTTATCTACAAATAGTCCTACTGATCTTTTCCGAACTAGGCGTATTGACAAGGGTTTCTATTAATATAATTAGTATGCTTTTGGGTGCAAAGTGAGGGGATTTATAGGTTGCCTAGAGCGGTTTTCTTTGCTATTTAGTGGTCGAAGTAAAATAACAAGGGGGCTCGAGCTATTATGAGAAAAAGACTTTTTATACCTGGCCCAGTTGATGTAAGAGAAGAAGTTCTTAAGCACATGGGTACACAGATGATCAGCCACAGAGGCAAAGAAGCTAGTGCATTACAGAAAAGAATGCATGATAAAATTCAACAAGTTTTCAACACAAAGAATCTTATTGTTTTCTCAACGACTTCTGGCAGCGGATTAATGGAGTCTTCCATTAAATGCTGTACAGCCAAAAGAGCTGCAGTTTTTTCTGTCGGTTCATTTGGTGACAGATGGGCTGATATGGGTGTTTCTAATGGCATACCAACAGATCGTTTTAATGTAGAAAATCCTGGTGATGCGACAACTCCTGAAGCTGTAGACAAAGTCCTTGCAACAGGAAAATACGACGTAATTACTGTTACACATAATGAAACCTCTTCTGGCGTCATGAACCCTTGTGGAGATATCGCCAAAGTTATAAAAAAATATCCAGATGTAGTCTGGCTTCTAGATACAGTTAGTTCAATGGGTGGTACTTATATACCAGTTGATGAATGGGGCGTTGATGTTTGCATAACATCCACTCAAAAATCTCTTGGTCTACCTCCAGGACTTTCAATCGCATCAGTTAGTGAAAAAGCATATAACAGAGCAAAAACTGTTAAGAATAGAGGCTACTATCTTGACCTTGTTCAGCTTTATGATTTTGTAGTTAAAAAAGACCATCAGTACCATGCTACACCATCTCTTGCTCACTATTTTGCATTAGATGCTCAGCTTGATTATATCCTTAATGTAGAAGGCCTAGAGAATAGGTACAAACGTCATCAAGAAATGGCTAAAGTTGTTAGGGACTGGGCTGATAAGAATTTTGCAGTACTTCCAGCTCCTGAATATAGAAGTAATACTCTTACTGTTATAAAGAATACTAAAAATATAAATGTTAGCGACCTGAATAAGTTCCTTGCTGAGAAGGGATTCTTAATAGCTAACGGTTATGGCGATCTTAAGGACAAAACTTTCCGTATTGCTCACATGGCTGATACAACCATGGCGACAGTAAAGGAGCTTCTTGGCTGTATAGATGAGTTCGTAAGCAAAAATTAAGTCTTAAAATAAAATGGGCGCTGGTATCTTGTATTCAGCGCCCATAAACTTGTTTGGAGGTCCTAAAAAATGAGAAGAATACTTATTACAGACGGAATGGACAAGAATGCAGTAGCAGAACTTAAAAAACATGGATACGAAGTTGTTGAAAAATTCTATGGTGATGAAGAACTTGGAACAGCGTTAAAGGATTTTGATGTTGTAGTTATAAGAAGTGCAACTAAAGTTAGAGAAAAACATATTAAGACTGCCCTAGAAACAAAAAAACTAAAGCTCATTATAAGGGGTGGAGTTGGTATAGATAATATAGATAGTAAATTTGCAGAGCAAAATGGCGTGTCCGTTATGAACACTCCAGGAGCAAGCGCTCCTAGTGTTGCAGAACTTGCTCTTGCTCATATGTTCGCGTTGGCAAGATTTATTCCTGATGCAAAGACAACAATGTGCGAAGGAAAATGGGAAAAGAAATGTTACAACGGTATAGAGATAGCAGGTAAGACACTTGGTATAGTGGGAATGGGAAGAATAGGAATGGAATTAGCAACAAGAGCACATGGACTTGGTATGACGGTGCTTTATTATGATCTAAGATCAAATCTAGATGCTCCTGGTCTTTACAAACAAGTTTCTTTTGATGAAGTTTTGAAAAATTCAGACTTCCTTTCTCTTCATGTTCCAATTGCTAAAGGACAGCCAGCACTAATAGGTACTAATGAATTCTCTAAGATGAAGAAAGGTGTTTATATAATAAATTGTGCCCGTGGTGGAGTTGTAGATGAGAAAGCTCTTATCTCTGCTCTTGATAGCGGTCAGGTCTTCGGAGCTGGTATAGATGTCTATGTAGAAGAGCCAACTAATAATATAGATCTTGTTAAACACGCAAGAGTCAGCGTTACTCCTCATATAGGTGCCCAGACAACAGAAGCACAGGAAAGGGTTGGAGCAGAAGTTATACAAATAATATCAAAATTTTTCGAAAAATAGACGGAGGGTATTTATTAATGTCGACTATAAAACCATTTAGAGCTGTTAGACCTAAAAAAGAATTTTCCAGTAAAGTGGCATCAAAACCTTATGATGTACTTAATTCACAGGAAGCCAGAGTTGAAGCAAAGGGTAATGATTATTCTTTTCTTCACGTCGTAAAATCAGAGATAGATCTTCCTGAATCACTAGATATTCATGATATTTCCGTATATAGAAAGGCTAAGGATAATTATGAAAATCTAAAGAAAAATAATGTTTTGGTACAGGATGCTAATCCTCTACTTTACATCTATTCACAGACGATGAATGGAAGAACACAGTTCGGTATAGTAGGCTGTGCAGCAGTAGAAGAATATGAAAAGAACATAATAAAAAAACACGAACTTACACGTAAGGATAAAGAAGACGACAGATGTCTTCATGTAGAAACTACAAATGCGAATACAGGCGTTGTTTTTCTTACATATAGGGACCATCAGGGAATAAATACTCTAGTCTCTAATTGGACTAAGAATAATCAGCCAGAATATTCTTTTACAGCAGAAGATGGAATAAAACATGAAGTATGGCCAGTTTATGATCAAAATTCAGTCGACAAAATTGTTACTTATTTTAAAGAGATACCAGTCCTTTATATAGCAGATGGACATCACAGATCTGCTTCTGCGTACAGAGTTGGTGCTAAAAAGAGAGATGAGAACAAATCTCACAAAGGTAATGAGGAATATAATTTTTTCCTAGCTACTTACTTTCCAGCATCACATCTTATGATAATGGATTACAACAGGCTCGTTAAAGATCTTAACGGTATGAATACGGACCAGTTCATGACTGCTATATCAAAAGCATTTGATGTTACCCAGTCGAACAATCCAAAGCCTTCAAAAGGAACAAGCTTCGGCATGTATATGGATGGCAAATGGTATACTTTGGAAGCAAAAAAAGGTTCTTTTCCAGAAAAAGACCCTATAAACAGCCTTGATGTTGCAATATTGCAAAATAATCTTCTACATCCAATACTTGGTATAGGTGATCCAAGAACTGATACTAGAATAGATTTTGTCGGCGGTATAAGAGGAACAAAGGAACTTGAAAGAAGAATTAATAATGGCGAATTCAAAGTTGCTTTTAGTATGTATCCAACAACAATTGAACAACTTATGGATGTTGCTGATGCAGGAATGATAATGCCTCCTAAGTCAACTTGGTTCGAACCAAAATTGAAGGACGGCTTATTAGTTCATGAATTGAGTTAATTTATTTTATGGAGGTATAGAAATGAAGACATTACTGTTTATAATCTTTTTCTCATTTTTTAGTCTTAGTTCAGTACAAGCTAGAATTTTAACTAACAAGAAACTGAATGTTGTTGTCGATAATACATCAAGTGAAAGTGATAATATGGTTACAAGTCTTGTAATAGCAAAACTTTGTGGGGCTTCTGCTGGATTTTTCTCTGAACAGATTCAGAAAGAACAAATTAAAACATCTTTAACCTTCAAACAAGCGGCTAATTCTGAATATCTGGATCAGGTTGTTAACGATGAATACTATAAGGTTAACTCAGGATATAAGGGTGGCAAATGTAAAATAAGAATAATAAAAGTTGAACCTCAACTTACTGACTTAAGCTCTTGTGAATGGTTAGAGTATGGTGCTTATAAATCTAAGAACACTAATATGGAGCCAATATGTGTTGGTTCTATCGTTTGTTATAAGGGTGTTATTGATGGAATTGGGGTTATTGAAAAGGGAAAAAACAATTATTATACTCCTGTTTTTTGCAATACAAAAAACAACAAATGTCCAACTGCTGGAGAATGCGGGAGTGAACAAGAATCAATATCCAAAAATATTAGCGTTGATGATTATCTTACTGAAAAATATCAAGTAGAAGTTAAAACAAAATAAACAGGGGTATTAAAATGCAAGACTACAAAATAAAAGATATTTCACTTGCTGAATGGGGCAGAGAAGAAATAATCATGGCAGAAAAAGAGATGCCAGGACTTATGTCATTAAGAGAAGAGTATGGTAAA
>JBAXWW010000133.1:0-4666 GCA_037128215.1 bacterium
ATGTTACTTCAGCATAAACTCCATCGGAAAGATATATCCTATGAAAAAAAGGTTTGTTTGTGGCAAGGATGAGGTTCTCCATGCACAATAATCCTGGATCGATATTAACTGTTCGTTTACCGTCTATTGAATATTCTTTTTCTATTTCATCCGTAAGTCGTTTTATTTTAACTATCTTGTCCCTTTGTACTATATCTTTATAGACTATAAATAACCTATTAAGGTTATTTCCCATCTCAGACTCGTAATAATCACTCCATACAAAAGCAACATCTTGCGAACAGACAAGGAATTCGCCGATTTTTAATCTTAACTCATCAATAATTTTTTCTTTATTTATATTTGCAGAGAATAATACAGCAGTAAATATTAAAGCTGGATGTTCATAACGAGGAGAGCTCATTAGGATTTATGTTCCTGTAAGAACTTTATTATCTCTTCTGGACTAGCTACAGCTGTTCCTACCTTGGCCACAACTATCGCAGCTGTAGTATTTGCAAAGAAGGCACTGTCATAGATATCAGATCCAGAAGCATAAGCCAAAGCAAGTGAGGCAATTACAGTATCTCCAGCACCTGACACATCATAAACCTCAAGGGCAAAAGTTGGTATAGTGTGTGGAGCTTGTTTTTTTGAAAAGACGGTCATACCTTCTTTTCCTCTGGTAACAACCAAATATTCTATATCTAATTTTTTAAGTATATTAGAACAAGACTTATATAGTGTCTTTTCATCCTCTATCTCTACCCCAGATATTATTTTTGCTTCTTCAAAATTAGGTTTTAACAGAGTAGCGCCCTCATAAAGAAGAGGATCAGTATATCTGCTTGGATCTATCATAACTGGTTTTTTTGCTTTTTTGCAAAGAGCTATTATTTCACTTACTACGTTGTCCTTAAAAAGTCCTTTTGCATAATCTTCCAATATAACAACATCGCTCTTATTAATGGAATCTTTTACTTTTTTTAATATTTTTGCTTTGACTGCTGCAGAAATAGTTTTTTTATCTTCTCTGTCTATTCTGACAACATGATGTAATTTTGATGCAAGGACTCTTGTTTTATTCGTCGTGGGTCTCTCTTTATCCACTACAAGACCAGAAACATCAACTCCGATCGCCTTAAGCTCTTTCTTTATTATTGTTGCATTTACATCATCACCAACAACACCAATCAAATCACAATTAGCACCTAGTGCCCTAACATTATTTACTACGTTAGCACTAAGACCAAGCCTGTGATAATAATCCTTAACCTCTACAACAGGTACTGGAGCTTCCGGACTTATTTTTTTTACATCACCTACTATATAGTTATCTAAACCTACATCACCTACGACTAATACATTCAGGTTATTAAAGGAATTAAGCAGTTTTTCAACATCCTTGATCTTCATTAAAACTCCTCCAATAAACTAGAAAGAAAGACCTAAACCCATTTGTTGAACACTGTCATCATAAACCTTTTTTGCCTTTTCAAAGACTTCATCTACACTGACGTTGTCCATACAATTATAGTAAGAACATTTCTCACCTAAACATTTTATTTTTGCAGGACATTCAACTCTTGGAGCCACAGCTATCGATTCTCTTGAATACGGCCCCCATCTCTTAACCGATTGGACTTTTATAGGTGAAAAGATAGCAACTAGCGGAACTGATGTAGCTGCTGCTATATGCATAGGTCCTGTGCTAGGGCCTATAAATAATTTTGCTTCACTTATAAGGGCGATTAGTTCCTTAAGAGAAAATTTACCAGCTGTGTTATATACGACACCCCTTATATGTTGTTTTATTGATGCAAGAATAGTTGCTTCATATTCACTACCTGTAAGAACTATTGGCAGACCAGTAGATTCTGCAAGTCTGCTAGCTATTTCTGCATAATAAGCGTATCTCCAGTTAAGAGCAGAACCACCACAGCCAGGATGAATTATTATATAACCATTATACGGTCTTTCAAACCCTTCTCTCTTTAATATTTCAAAAGCTAAAGTAACATTGTTCTTGGAAACAGGAAGATCAAGATTAACATCATAAGACCTATCTTTGATACCAAGCATATCAAGAAGGCTGAGATTATATTCAAGTTCATGCTGTTCCACTTTTGAACGATGTTGAGATCTCCAGGCAGTATAACCAAACATCCCCGATATTTTTGTAAGAGGACCAAAACGTTCTTTTATCCCTGCTTTCTTTATTATCGATAGCACATCAGCATCATAGACAAGCATAAGAGCTCTTTTAATTTTTAGATCTCTTATATGCTGTATTAATTGTTTAGTTCTTGAAACTTTATTAGATCCATCTTCAGGCTCGTACCTTATTACTGAACTAAGACCTGGGTAGTTTTCCACGATAGGGTATGCATAAGATGAAACCATCATATGCAGAGGTTCATCTGGGTAAGCTTTACTTATAGTTCTTATCGCTGGAAGAGAAAGGACAACATCCCCTATTCTATCCGTTCTGGTTATAAGTATTCCGTTTTCTGCTTTCATCATATTGAGCTCCATTTAGAAACCAGGTTTAATTGCTATAATCCTAGCTCTATAATCTTTATTAAAAATTCTTTCGTCATAATACAACACATTCCAATCCTTGAAAAGCCTAAGCAGTTCGAACGGTTTATAACAATCCTCTACCTCTATGTAATCGTTTGGGTTATTTCTAACATGATTTACAGTAAAGCACTCCATTAAAAGAGTACCACCTGTTACTAGCCCTTTCTTCATTTCATCTAGTATACGTCCTGAACATTTAAAATCTGTTATAACCACAGTGTCGTATTTTTGTATAGGTGCAAGATAAAAATCTAAGCCTTGGACTTTAAAATCTATGTTCTTTCCCAAGTCCTGATTTTTTTTGATAGCCTGCTCTATAGCTACGTTACTAAAGTCTATAGCTTCAACATTAAAACCATTGTCTGCAAGATAAAAGGCATTCCAACCTGTGCCACAAGCTATTTCAAACGCCTTTCCCTTTCTTAGACTACCAAGAGAGTCTTTCAAGAACTCAGATGTCTTAGGTATAGGGCTATTGGGGTCTGAATAAAAATTGTTCCAAAAGGATTTATCTTTCATATTCACCTCAAATTTATTTTATGAACTGCTTTTTTCAAGTATAATCTCCCTATCAAAGGGAGTAAACAGTGAAAAATCTTTTGCTCATATTCTTATTTTTCGTAATTGTTAGCTATGCTTATGTAACAGTAAGTGAAAGGCAGCAGCAAAAGATTATAAAAGCAAAGCGAGTTAACGTCCAAGAGATGTTCAATAAATATGAATTTAGAAGGGCTCTTTACAAGATAAGGGATACTAGAGAAAGAATGAAGGATGAAAATAATCAAGACACAAACACGGTAGATAAAAAAGAAGATGAGAATCAGGAAGTACAAGAAGAAATAAAGGAAGACACAGACTCTTTACAAAGATTAAGGACTCAACCTTCAACAACAGCTCAGCCAGTAGGACAGTTAAGAGAACCTCGAGTAATGCGTGCTCCACGTGTACAAAGTGACAGAGATAGGGAGGTCGATACTTCTAGAGATAATAGGAATAACGACATTAATCGAAATAATGAAACAGATAAAAATACAGAAACAGACATAGAACAGCCACTAATACCATTAGAGCAATTACAACAGATGCAACTTATGCAACAACAGATACAACTATTACAGAAACAACAGGGTCTATTTCCTACAGACCCTCAACAAAACCAACAACAACAGCTAGACCAACAACAAATGGATCCACAACAGACAGAGCCACAAAAGGCCCCGCAAGTACAGCAACCATATCAACCAAGGTCATCCTCCCCACAGGATCAGCTCCAAGGCTATTAACTATGTTAACAATAATATTCTTATTCTCATCTATTTTGCTAAGTACAAACGCCTCTACCCCAAAAGATATCGCTAAATACAAATCTCAGGTCGAGTATAAACAAGCATTAGTTGAATATAATACACATAATTACGAAGAAGCCCTTAAGCATGTAGAATCTTCTCTTAGTTTTTATAGCAGCAACAAAAAGAGCAAGGAACTGTTAATAAAATTAAGAACGACAGGAGAAGAATATTACAAGACTGGAGTATCGCTGGAACATTTTGACAAGAATCTGGCATTAGAATATTTAGAGACCGCTAAAAAACTTTTAAAAGATTCTGATAAAAAGACAAAAGAAAAAATATCGGCAGCTTTAGAGAACATAAACGAAAAAGAATAAATCTAACACTAGAAGCTGAACTTAAAATAAGATTTTTGGAGGTAAAAACTATATTAGTATGACCTTGCTGCAAGTTGTTATAACCTACAGCAAGGTCATTTTAAACTGATTAATCTTTTAGACAAACGATTGGAACCTTAGCAGCTCCTACCTCATCACACCTTCTAACAGGTGTATAATGTGGAGCATTTAAAAGTACCTGAGTATTATTTTTTGCTTCATCTGCTACTTTGATCATAACATCACAGAACCTATCTAATTCTTCTATTGATTCTGTTTCAGTAGGTTCAATCATTATTGCACCATGTACAACCAATGGAAAATATATCGTCGGTGGATGCATCCCATAATCCAAAAGTCTCTTAGCTATATCCATGGTCTTAACACCATATTCATTCTGTATTTTATCTGACAGAACTACTTCGTGCATGTTGTCAC
>JBAXWW010000134.1:0-4573 GCA_037128215.1 bacterium
GGTTGGTTGATCCATCTAAAGAACCGGAACTAGGCGGTGGGTACAATGAGCACAACACACAAAGTGCTGTCGGTGGTGGTCTTTCCTATTTATATCCACTTGATCCTCTTTTTACTGGATACGGTCCAAGAACAGGTGAAATAAAAGTTGTTACCTTTTTGGTAAATATAGATACCTTAACACCACAGACTCTAACTAAAGAAAGGGTAAATCAAATTGTATTTACTGGTAGCAATGAAAATCCATTTTCTCTTAATTCATTTGTAAACACAGCATCTGGTGGTTCTGCTCATTTGGTAGGGACGACCTTTGGTCCATTTACTGCTCATTTAGATGCAGATAAGAATATTAATAATAAAAGCCAATATTGCGATGATGTTATTTCTCAAGTCAAAACAGCAGCGGCAGCTCAAGGATATAAAGCAGAAGATTATCCTTACGGTACTATCTATTTATATATGATTCCTGGTAATTTATGGGTTTGTTCTGGCTGTGGATCAAGTGCTGGTGGTAGGGATATCGCTTATGTCGGTGGTTTTACTGAGGATGCATATAGTAAATATGCTCTAGTACATGAGTTTGGTCATGGACTAGGTCTAAATCATGATTCAAGCATGACTTGTACTCACAATGGTGTAGGTGTTCCAATATCCGACGAATGTGTCGTTACTAATTATGGAGATAATTTTAGTTCAATGGGAATATCTCTATCGAATACTATGCCTGCAACATATAGTGCTTATGCACTAGCTCAATTGGGTTGGATAACACCAACACTAATTACAAGCTCTAAAGATCACATAACTGTTTCCCCTATTGATCGTGCAAAAATAGAGGATGTTCCTCAGATAGTAGAGGTTCCTAGAGGGCTATCTATTAAAAGCTACTTTTACATATATAGGAGAATGGATCTTGTCGGTGTAACAGTTCCTAATCCTAATGGAATATTTATTGAATTTGGTCGAGGACATCATCCTATTAATGAACTTCCTCTTCTTTTAAAGATGCACGCAAATAGTGATCCAAATGATTTTATGCTTACTGTAGGAGAAACTTTTACAGATCCTCAAACAAAAGTAGCTATAAAATTAAATAAAATAAATACTGATGGTTCCGCGGATGTTTCTATTACATATCCTACTAGTAGAGGTAAAGCATTGCCAACAACACCAACAGGTGTTTCTGCTAGCGTTGTTAACGGTACAGATATCAATATAAAATGGAATGCAGGCACAGATAGTTTAGGTTATCAAACTAATGATTATCAAATTTTACTTAATGACAGTCCTGTTTTTCCTCATGTAATATGCTCAAAATATTTAGCACCTGGCGGTTATGGTGGAACAACTTACGCAGCTTCTAATTGTACACAACTAGATCTTACGATAAGTAATCTAACTAACACAGTACCTCTTTCTATAAGGGTTCAATCAAGAGATATTAATGGTAATCTTTCTGCTCCTTCATCACCGTCTGTTGTTAAAATACCTGATGGACCAGACTTGACACCACCATCTGGCGTAAAAAACGTGGTGGCTACAGATGCTAGTACTCAAGGTGTTACGCTATCATGGGATGCAAGTACAGATGATCATGGTGGATCTCTTGGATATTATTTTCATAGAGATAATTATCCTACTTCAAGTACTGGCTGGCCTCTAACATGGGCAACTTTTATCACACCGACTAGCGTTAGAATTGGTACTAATATCCCGTTTGATCCTACTTACCCATATCCTTATCTTTATGAGGCTGGAAAGACATATGGTTTTTCTGTGGGTGTAAAGGATGCTGCTGGTAATATTGGACGAAGTGGTCATGTTTATGTAACGATACCGAACCAATAATTTTGAGTGTTAGTGCTTCGGATTAAGAAGGCACTAAATCAAAAATATTGCTAGTAATGATGATATTACTGTTTCATAGAAGAGCCAGATAGATAAACACATTGACTGTGTCTGTGACACATAAACATTTTCTATTGATAATGTTATGTGTTGCGGTAAAAAAAACAAACATCTATTGACTTTTTTGTAATTATTTGATACAATGTGCGTTATGGTTAATATATGTTGTTCTTGTTTTTGTACGTTAGGAGGATGTTGTATGAATAAATCTTACATTAAATATCTATTAGCAGTAACGATGATTCTTTTGCTATCTTCCTGTTTAGGTTCCAGCAGATTACATCTTGGTAACAACGAGGGGCCTGTTGCTACAGATGAGACCCCTGTTACGACCTTTGATGATACAACAACTATTGCTACGTTACCTGTTCCTCCTGGAGAGTATTTTCCTTCCGATAGTGAATTATATTATGGTGTATTGGGAGAGAGTCTTCCAGGCCAAAGAGTTTCTCAACTTCGACCATACCCTTCTTCATATCCTTTGAGGAAAGGAGAAGTCAAGGTTGTTACTTTTTTAATCAATATTGATACACTTGCACAACAGGCTCTAACTAGAGAAAAAGTAGATGAGCTAGTTTTTGGAACTACTCCAAATAAATTTTCTGTTAACTCTTTTATAGAAAAAACATCTGGCGGCGTTGCCCATCTGTCTGGTCATACTTATGGTCCATATACTTCTCATTTAGATGCAGATAAAAATATTTCCAATAGGAGCCAGTACTGCCAAGAAATTATTGATCAAGCTAAAGCGCAAGCTGTGGCTGATGGTTTTAACGCAGCAGATTATTCTGGGAATACTATTTTTTTATATCTAGTTCCTGGAAATCTTTGGGTATGTAGTGGCTGTGGCTCTAGTGCAGGAGGTCTGAATTTTGCTGTCGTAGGTGGAGTTGCAGAGAATAATGCTTACAGTAATTACGCTCTAGTTCACGAATTTGGTCATGGGTTAGGTTTACATCATGATTCACAAATGACTTGTAAACACAATGGAGTGGCTGTTACCATAGGTGATGAATGTGTCGTAAGTGAGTATGGAGATAATTTTAGTGCAATGGGTGGTTCTTCATCTCTAACCATGCCAGCTGTATATAGTGCTCAAGCCATAGCTAAAATGGGTTGGAAAACCCCTTTGTTGGTTACAAGCTCTGGTAGTTATGAAGTCTCTCCTCTTGATCGTGATACAATTGAAGGCATTCCGCAGATAATACAAATTCCTAGAGGCTTATCCATTAAAAGTTATTACTATGTATATAGAAAGGTTAATCTAGCTGGGGAAATAGTTCCCGCTGATGGAATATTTGTTCAGCTTAGCCGTGGTCACACTGTTGGACAATTTTATACGCCTGCTATTTTAAAAATGCATCCAAATGGTGCGCAAAATGACGTTATGCTACGTGCTGGAGAGAGCTTTACAGATCCACAAACAGGTCTAGTTCTAACATTAAATTGGATAAATCCTCAAAGCATAGATAACGGTTCCGCCGATATTTCCGTCGTATACCCTACTAGAAGTTTAACAAAACCTTCTACACCAAATGTAGTTTCTTCTAGTGTTGTGGGTACGGATATAAGTGTTGTCTGGGATCAAAGTACAGACGCTTTTGGTTACGGTATTAATGAGTATCAAGTTACAATAAATGACCCTGTTCATCCTTACAACGATGTCGTTTTTCCTCATGTTCTATGTTCAAAAAACTCTGGCTCTGGTGTTTACAGTGGTACCGTTCCTTCAGTTTCTGGTTGTGAACAAATAAAATTTACTAAAGGTCGTTTGCCAAATAATGTTGATCTTTTTATAAGGGTACAATCAAGGGATCTTTCTAATAATCTTTCGGAACCCTCTGCTCCAGTTAGTTTGAAGATACCTTATGGGGCGGATATAACACCACCTAAAGCACCATCTAATTTAGTTGCTACAGATGTTAGCACTCAAGGTGTTACGTTATCCTGGGATCCAGCTACTGATAATATTGGAGTAACAGGTTCTCTTCTCTATAGGGTCGGTTATCCAGACGCAACACACATGAACCCTGTTGTAAGGAACATTACTGGTACCACTACCAGAACTGTAGCTCGTCCAGGATATCTTTTCGAATCAGGAAAAACTTATATTCTTAGTGTAGTCCCTTATGATGCTGCGGGTAATCGTGGTGATACAGCAGATATCTCTGTAACTATACCGTAAAGAATTGTTTTTTAGGTTAATGAGGCTAGAAGCATATAATTGAACTCTGGGCAAATCTCTGATAAAGACAGATTCTTATGCTTCGTTTAAATACTAGAACTATAAAAATTGGAAACCTTTATTTGGGTGGTAAAAATCCAATAACCATTCAATCTATGACCAATACGGACAGTACCAAAGTATTAGAAACCTTTACTCAGGTTGAGCAACTCATAAGGACTGGCTGTGAGATTATACGTGTAAGTGTTCCCAACGAAAGTTCTTTAAAAGTTCTTCTTGAAATTAAAGAACAAACACAGGTCCCTCTAATTGCTGATATACATTTTGATGCAGGACTTGCCTTGAATTGTATAAATAAAGGGATCGATGGTGTAAGGATTAATCCTGGTAACATCGGAGGAGAAGAAGCTGTCAGTAAAATAATAGAAGCAGCAAAAAAAGCTAATACATGTATAAGGATTGGAGTTAATTCTGGGTCTTT
>JBAXWW010000135.1:0-4549 GCA_037128215.1 bacterium
GTGGTGCATTCATGTTGATAGCAGCGATGATCGTTCAGACACTGCATAAGTATGAAGTAAAAACTGTAAAGGAATAAAATTATGAAACTGAAAAGAAGTAGTGGCGTATTGTTACATCCAACGTCTTTACCTGGAAAGTTTGGTATTGGAAGTCTAGGAAAAGATGCCTTTGATTTTGTAGATTTTCTTGTCTGCAGCAAACAGAAACTTTGGCAGGTTCTTCCTATGGGACCTACTAGTTATGGTGATTCACCATATCAAAGTTTTTCTTCTTTTGCTGGTAATCCGTTGCTGATCGATCTTGATGAATTAGTAAAACAGAACCTGTTGAGTAAATCTGATTTGGAAACAAAAGAAGTTTTTGATGATGGCAAGGTAGATTATGGCAGGATCATAACATTCAAAACAGCTCTGTATAAAAAAGCATATAATAATTTTAAGAAGCTATCGTCAGAGATAGAAAAAGCTAAGTTTGAGATATTTTGTGAGAAGCACAAAAAATGGTTGGAAGAGTATTCTCTTTTTATGGCCCTAAAAAATCATTTTTGCGGGAAGCCATGGTATGAGTGGGAATACGATATAAAAATAAGAACATTTCCTGCTCTAAAAGAGTACAGAGAAAAGCTTAGTGATGAAATAAATTATCACAGGTTCATTCAGTTTGAGTTTTTTAGACAATGGTACAAATTAAAATCTTACGCCAACATAAATAATATAAAAATAATTGGAGATATACCTATCTTTGTTGCTTTAGATAGCTGCGATGTATGGGCTAGTCCGGAAATTTTCCATCTTGATGAAGATAGAAGGCCAACAAAAGTCGCTGGCGTTCCGCCTGATTATTTTAGTGCAACAGGACAACTTTGGGGAAATCCACTTTATAATTGGGATGTTCTAAAGGCACAAAATTATAAATGGTGGATAGAACGATTGAATGCCACCAACGAACTTGTCGATATGATAAGGATAGATCACTTTAGAGGTTTTGCTGCGTACTGGGCAATTCCTTATGGCAATAAAGATGCTATACATGGAACATGGGAAAAAGGTCCTGGAGAAGATCTATTTATTGCAATAAGAAAAGAACTTGGTACTTTGCCAATTATAGCGGAAGACCTTGGCTTTGTTACTCCCGACGTAGAAAAACTTAGAGATGATTTTGATTTTCCAGGAATGAAGATAATACAGTTTGGCTTTGATTCATCGGAAGGAAGTCCATACATCCCTCATTTATTTCCTGTAAATTGTGTTGCTTATACTGGTACTCACGATAACGACACGATTGTTGGGTGGTATGAAAAAGCGTCTAAACAGGATAAAGAATATGTAAAAGAATATTTGAATAGTGATTGTAAGGATGTTGCTTGGGATCTTCTTAGACTTACGTGGGCTTCTACTGCGGTTATGGTTATAGTGCCACTTCAGGATGTCTTGTCTTTAGGTAGTGAAGCAAGAATGAATGTTCCTGGTATTGCTTGTGGTAATTGGCAGTGGAGATACAAGAAAGGTCAGCTAAGTGCTGACATTAAACAAAAATTAAGGAAACTTACTGGTATTTATAAACGTTAGTAGTCATTGTTAATAGCTGTCTAGTTTTTAATCATTTTTCTTGTCTTTTTGCTGTATAATACCTTGATTTCATAGCGTTTTATGGATGGTATTGTTATTGCATAAATAATGCTATCCTTGTGTTTGGTAGAAGGAGTTTTGTCACTAATGTATCGCATAATAAAGTATTTAATATTTATGGCTTTTGCTTTTGCCTTAATAGCAAACAATGCTTTTGCCCAGGATTATACATCGCAAGAAGTTCAACAAAACATACAGAAGAACCTTAATGATGTTAGAGTAAGTCTTAATAATATTCTTCCATACGAGTATCAGTCTCAGGAATTAAAGGACTTAGTTTCCAGTTTTTTAAATGAATATAAATCATATCAAGAAAGATATTTTGTCGTTATTGGCGAGTTACCAGAAATAATAGGTCCAGATGCTATATCTCAAATCGATAAAATACTCTCAGAAGAAAAAGGATTTAATACAAATGATCTAAAAAATGATTTTTCCAGTCTATTAAAAAAAATAAATGAACAAATCGTTCCTCTTGTTAAGGTTGAGTTTGAGAAGTTTAATACTCAATTATCAAGAACAGATAATGTTGGTAAGTATAGAGGTCCATTAGGGGAAGGTCAGGACGTTTTATCCAATCGATTGAATGAACTGATTAAAAAATTGGATAAATATGAAAGTAACTTAAGAAAACTAAGAACTAAACTTTTAAAAGAAGAATCTAGCTTTAGTAAAAAAGCAAAAGCCTATATGAATACTAGGATTTCGTTGAAAGAGGGAGAGCCCTTCAAAAAACTTGATATTACGATGCCAGATCTTCCAAATAAACCTAAAAACGTTGCAGAAGCTGTAGGCTACACGAAGGCTTTGTCTAAGAGACTAAGGAACTTGTATCTAATAGATGACATAGGCACAATAGGGCTTGTGGATGAAGAAAAAACCGTTGCTGAGCTTGGTATTGAAGAGATTAAGGAGACTAAATCAAGGATCCAATCTTTAAAAGATCTAGCAGATAAACAGTCATTAACTAAAGATGAAGTGCAAAGTGCTTTTGATATTGTTGAAATAGTAGATGGAATTTCTTCTGCTAAATACGATGGTGTAGGTAAAACACCAGCCTTCCATATGACACTACAGGCACATGTTGGTGGATGCCTAAATATGTATTTTGCGATGGTTATGAGAGATGTTTTTCATGCATTAAGTGGTGGACAATTCCTGTCACAAACACAAAGAGCTAATTATAAAAAATATAAATATGAAGATTGGAATCAACGACTTGAACATCTTTTTTCCCGTTATGGAAAATGGGAAACTCACGTAACCATGGCGTCATTTATAGTAACTGCTGAGCTAGTAAGAACTAAACTCCCTTCAACTTTTGTTATGGAAGAGATATTTAAACGGTCTGATAGGTGGCTTTATGGGATTGGTGGAAGAACACTTATAAGGGGTGTTAGTATCTATGGACTATCTTTTGGACTCGGCATGAAAGTCTCAGAAATAGTTGGAACGGCGTTAATGCTTAGAGGAGAGTTTTCGTCAGGTAACGCGAAGATAAGAGCGTTAGCCTGGGATCTGTTTTTTGCATCTAATTTTTCAGAACAGTCATTGGAAGAAATGTTACAAACTATAGTTTCTTTTGGTATGGCTGATATTATTTTTGATGGAAGAACCCTCCCAAGGTTCTATGACAAAATGAAGAAGTTGAATAAAAAGGTATGTGCGTATACTTTTGAAGATATCTTAAATGACGCAAGAGAGACCCAGCTTGCAAATAGAGATTATAGTCGTTGGTACAGTCCAAAAAGTTTAGTTAAGATGTCTGCTATAGTTATAACTGCTGATTTTATCGACAATTATTTTGTATCTTTATTTCTTTTTCCAAGTGCTAAAACAGGACAAGAAGCTTTAGTTTTAGAAAAGTATAAGGCTCTTGCTATGGCAGAGAGGAATTCTCTAACAGAATCCTTGCTACTTGCCAAGTCTCCAAAAACTGAGCTTGAGGATCTTGATCAATCTAATGAATTTGAGCAGATATTTGATAAGTATGAACGCCAAATTTTTTTAACAGATATTGTTAAATTATTAAGAAATGAAACATCTGCGATTAAAACTTGTTTGTCTTTTAGAGATGGAAAAGAGAACACAGCATCAAAAGAATGTTTAAACACTTTATATGAAGTTAAGAGCTCAAAAGATGTTAGTTTTGTAACTGTTGTAGGTAAATATACGACTAATAAAGAAAAGAAACTGGAAAATCTTGCTGCTTCTGAAGATTATATAAACTCAAAGGAAAACAGAGATGCTATCCATGATAAAGTAGTTAACCTGTTAAGTAATTCTGAGCCAAAGCTGGCGACAACAAAGGCTCTTCAGAAAATTGTTACAGATGAAGTAATGACAGATGGAATAGTTTTCCAACAAAACATTCAATATGCAAAAGCTATGATGATAGATAACTTAAAAGCAGGTAATGAACAACCAGCTATAAATTACTTAAAAAAACTATTAGATTTATATTACATTAGGGAACTTAGTCCATTATTCAGTTCAGTAATTACAGCAGGTCTAAGTGATGCTGATAACCTTATCGGGTCCCAAACGGATCTTCCTCCAGTTATTGTTTTGGAAGGTAAGACAACAATTTCTTCGTCTGAAGGAAATAAATATCTGCAAAAAATGATATATCTTTTTACTGTCATTTATCCAAAAATGTTTAATACAAAAGTATCTAGTAAAGAAGGTATACAGATAGAAATGAACGAGCTTAGAGGGGAAATACTAACAGCTATAGCCTCACATGTTTATGGTAAACTTTCTGATAACTGTGACAAACAAGAACTGGAAGAGGCAAACAAGGTACTTGATGCTCTTAGAAAAAAGATGCTCTTTGGTCCTAAACAAGAGTCTATTCCAACTATATTACTTGTTAAGATGACCGATGCTTATTTTGAACTAGGTTTAAAAAAGAAAATAA
>JBAXWW010000136.1:0-4546 GCA_037128215.1 bacterium
ATGGACTTTTTCATCTTTAGGCTAGAGGAAGGTTGTTTATAAAAGAAGGTGTAAGGGTATATGAAGGAATGATCTTTGGAGAAAATAACAGGGTTAACGATCTTAATGCAGACCCTACAAAAAGCAAAAAACTTACCAATATGAGGGCCTCTGGTACTGATGATTCCACTAAACTAATAGATATACAGGGTATGGACCTAGATGAGGCGATCGTGTGGATAGACGAGAACGAATGGGTAGAGATCACACCTCAGACCATAAGGTTCAGAAAGGTGGAACTACGTACCAATATGCGTACTGTTATAAGAGCTCAAGATTCCGATTAATAAATACGAACTTTTATTAGTTCTCTAGCTTTGCATTCATTGTTATTGCTGTATTGAACATCCTTGAAATAGGACAATTTGTTTTTGCATTATTAGCAATATTGTTGAACGTAGTAGCATCTATTTCTTTAACATTAGCTGTTACATCTAGATTTATATTAGTTACAGTCCAGCTATTATCTTTCTGCTCCATATTTATGGTTGCTGTTGTATTTATATAATTAGGCTCAAATCCTGCGCCACCAAGCATAAAAGAAAGCGCCATAGTATAACAACCTGCGTGTGCAGCAGCTATCAATTCTTCTGGGTTTGTTCCTGTTCCATTCTCAAATCTACTAGTAAAAGAATATTGAGTGTTGCTTAGGGTCTTACTTTGTGTCGTTAAAGAACCTTTTCCTTCTTTTCCAGATCCTGTCCAATTAGCTGTAGCTGTTCTTTTCATAAAATCCTCCTTTCTTTCTAAATGACGTGATTAATGCTGATATCAATATAAGACCTAACCCTAAAAAATAAAAAAGTATAGTCCAAGGCCAATAATATATATGATAATTTATTTCAACAGAAGTTGACTTTATCGGTTTGTGGATTTTTAATCTGCCCAAATGGATATAAAAACACTAAAACACAAGATTTTTGGAAAACCCAAAGATGTAAATGACCCTCATATATTTCATAAGATGGCTTTAATACCAGCCTTAGCATGGATCGGTTTAGGTGCTGATGGACTTTCATCGTCTTCATATGGACCAGAAGAAGCCTTCAGGGTCATTGTTAATCATCCATATATAGCTGTTGCTCTAGTCGCTGCTACTGCTCTTACAGTCTTTATAATTTCATATGCTTATTCTAGGATTATTGAATATTTTCCAAGTGGTGGCGGTGGTTATGTAGTTGCTACTCAAACATTAGGTAAAGAGGCTGGTGTTATTTCTGGTTCTGCTCTTATTGTAGACTATATTTTAACTATCACAGTTTCTATCGCTTCTTGTGGTGACGCCTTGTTTAGTTTTTTGCCAATGCATTTACACCATTACAAACTAACTTTTGAGATATTTTTGATCTTAATACTCATTGTATTGAACATAAGAGGAATAAAAGAATCTGTCCGTTTTTTAGCTCCAATTTTTGTTATATTTGTAATCACACATATTGTCCTTATAGGTTATGGGATTTATTCTCATTCATCTGAAATAGGTGCTGTAACTAGAGAAGTAAAAACCGGTTTTAATAATGGTCTTGCAACCCTTGGAGGGGTGGGGATGTTAATGCTGTTCTTAAGAGCATATTCTATGGGTGGAGGAACGTATACAGGAATAGAAGCTGTGTCTAACGGTCTCCAAATAATGAAGGATCCTAAAGTAAAGACAGGAAAAAGAACCATGGTTTACATGTCTGTGTCCCTTGCTGTAACTGCGGGTGGTTTATTACTTTGTTATCTGCTTTTTCATATAAGACCAACAGATGGCAAAACGATGAATGCCTTACTAGCAGAAAGTCTTTTTTCTAGATGGCATTGGGGATACCAATTGGCATTGATAACTATTATTTCTGAGGGTGCTCTATTATTTGTAGCAGCACAGACCGGTTTTATAGATGGTCCAAGAGTTATGGCTAATATGGCTTTAGATGGGTGGTTTCCTCGTAGATTTTCTGCATTATCTGATCGTTTTACTATGAAAAACGGTGTAATGCTTATGGGTGTCGCTGCCCTAGCTGTTCTAGTATATACTAAAGGATCAATAGGGTTGCTTGTTGTAATGTACTCTATAAACGTTTTCTTGACCTTTTCTTTATCTGAACTTGGTATGTCCAGATTTTTCATAAAGCATAGAAAAACAGATCCTCACTGGAAAAATCATCTTCCAGTACATCTAACCGGACTGATACTTTGTTCTACTATCCTGTTGGTTACATCTTATGAGAAAGTAGGAGAAGGCGGATGGGTCACCTTATTAGTAACCTCTTTGGTAATATTGATTTGTTATTTAATCAGATCTCATTATAAAAGAGTCGGTATTGCTATTCATAAACTTGACAGTACTATACATAGCTTTACTCCTCACTCAGATCAATATAATAGTAATAAATTAAACCCTAATGAAGTTACGGCAATACAATTGGTTAGTGGATTTAACAGCCTGGGTATCCATACAATGCTGTCTGTGTTGAGTAGTTTTCCTTGGCTTTATAAGAATTTTATATTTGTTGGTATTTCTGTGGTTGATTCAGCCTCTTTTAAGGATAAAGAAGAGTTGGATAAGCATAATGAAAAGATTAAAGAGTCTTTACAACAATATGTTGAATATGCAAGAAAGTTAGGTATTGCCTCAGAATACAGATACCACATAAGCACTGACGTAGTTGATGCTTCGTGCAGAATCTGTATAGATACTTTTAAAGAGTTCCCTCACTCAACTGTTTTTGCTGGAAAATTATTATTCCAAAAAGAAGAAATTTATCATCGGATTTTACACAACGATACGTCATTTAGTATTCAGAAAAATCTTCTGCAATATGGTATACCAACACTAATAATGCCTGTTATTATAAAAATAGAGTAAAAGAGCCCTCAACAGCTATTTAATGTCTGGAGCGGGTGATGGGAATCGAACCCACGTATGTAGCTTGGGAAGCTACTATTCTACCATTGAAATACACCCGCTTTAAGTGTAGCATCGTCTTAATTATGAATTTTGTCAATCTCAATACTCTTGCCCGTCAAGCCCTATCAGGTCCAGACGGTAATGCACTAAAAGATGCTAGGGACAAACTTGCTAAAATATTAAATTTTGACAAGCCGAATCTTGCTTACTTTTTAGCTCTTTATTCAAAATATTTAGAACATAAAGAAAATAAAAAAATAACGCTTGGCGAAAGGTTTTTAGATAACAACATTACTAAAAGTTCAGATAATGTTACAGCTTATACAACAGCTGTGGCATCAGATGAGCTGATGAAACAAATTCCATATATAAATTATGTGGATCTCTTAAAAGATAAAAAAACATATTGTGACTATGCTAAAAAGACTAGGCTGTGGCTTAAAAAAATGCAGGCAGGTACTGGGTCTTCAATGACAAGAACCAGTTATCTAGCTGATATACATAACATTAAAGAAGAAGAGGTTAAAATAGGATCAAAGGGAACTGATCTTTTTATAAATTATAAAGGTAAATTAATTTGCGTGGCAGAAGCTCAAATACTTCAGGCTGTTGCTGATGCTAAAGCTGGATTATATTCGGAAGTTATATTGCATGATGTTGTAAGTAGCGAAACCATAGAAGCTGTTAATAAGATCTGGAATAGCCAATGTGTTCTTGATCCTAGCAAAAAATACATAGAGTACATAAATGATGCAAAATATCATTCGAAGTTTAGAGAATCTGTTCAGTCATACCAGCCAACCATAGATGAACAGGGCGAACTTAGTCTTAATCGCTCAAATCCTGGTGGTCATGGCTTTATAGCTGTGGATGCTTTTCTTTTTGCAAATTTTACAGAAGAACTTCCAAATAAGGATTTTAAAGATCTTATAAGTGTTCTGGGCAATGGCGAGGATCTTGGTAGTACTCCTGATCCTGTGATGATAGGTTGGATTGTTAAAAATAAAATTCCTCTTGTTATGCTTACTACAGAAAAAACAGAAATAGATATGAAGGGTGGTCAGATAGCCCTTGTAGATGATAATGGTGTCTATGTTACGATAGTAGAAAAAGCTCAGGCAGAAAAAGCGGATCAGCTTCAATTATTTGAAAAAATGGGATTGAGGGAAGGGGATAATAAATCTTTTTTTAATACAAACGTATCCGTGTTTAATTATGAAGTTCTGGTTCCTAAAATAAAAAAGCTAGTAGAAGAAATAGGTCTGGATGAATTTATAAAAATAATAACACCAGATCTTATAGAAAATACCAAGAAGCAATTGGATAAGGATGGAGTTACAAGAAAATATACTCAATTAGAGGGTGCTATGGGGTCCAGTATACTTAATCTGGATAGATTTTGGAGAAAACATTATGGAGAGGCTCTTGTTTATTTTATAAATATAGACAGAAAGAATAGGACACGGTTTTTTTCTCCTATAAAGACTCCTTTTGATTTCTTTATGCAATTTTCTTCAGACAGATTTAAGTTTGATGAAAAAACAATAAGGTTGATTGACCAGCGTCCTGGCTCTTTACCTTTTGTAGATTTTAAGGACGAATATTATAGTGATGTAC
>JBAXWW010000137.1:0-4470 GCA_037128215.1 bacterium
CAAGGGTAGTGTCTGTTTTTTTTATTATTTTCTCACTCTCTTCATTGCTTACGGTAAATATCAGCTTGGCCTTTGTTCCCTCTTCTACAATACTTACTCCGACAACATCTACATCCTTAACTACATACGCTACTTCTTTATCATTCCTTTCTACAATATCCACCTTTACGCCTGGATATATAAATTCCATCGGTAAAGACGATAGATTAAAAACAACACTCACAGCCTTCTTGCCTTTCAACATCTCATATAGAAAAGCATCTTTTTCATCCACATCCTTACTTGAATATCCTTTTAGCACTTTTACAAACAAAAGAGTGCCTACGAGTGAGCCAATAGATATAAGGATGACCAGCCTTTTACTTGTTAGTAGTACCCTTAGACGCTTTCTCAAGTTTTCTGTAAAGATCTTCAAGAACTTCATTTTGCACCTCTTCACCTTTTTTCTTAAATGGTTTGGAAGATTTCCTTATTTTTATTTCATACAAACCTTTCCTGCTTATTTTATCAGCTTCACATTTTAACAAGCTGGAGCACTTATCATAAAAAAAATATTCCATTAGCCCTTTATGAAGCAACTGTTCATCTTTGTACCTGGTATTAATTACATTATAAAAAGTGCCTCCTAAAAGAACCAAGATCAAAACAGAAATCATTAGCCCATAAAGTTCAATAAGCATTTTGCATCAATACATCCCATTTTTCTTCTACTGGGGCAAACCACCCCTTCTCCTTATTATGCAGAGAATTATCTACACAGGCACGGCTGTTAATTATAAGACCTCTATGTCTAACACACGCTGTGTTAAATATATCGCTGTGTATTTCTATAAGACCAGGAATAGTAATAAAGCCAAGATTGATGGTAGGCTGTCTTCTATATTTAAAAGAATGATAATTACCAGGAAGTTTAAGATCGTTTTCAATCCTTAACTTATTATCTAATATTGGCGCATACGTAGTTAATTTTAATAAAAGAATATCTTGGTATTCCTGCAGTCCATGTGCAAACTTTTCAGTTGCTGCAAGCAATGGTGTAAGCTCAGGCACAAAGGCAATAAACATTGCAAGAAGGCCAATCCTTTTTAGCTGTTTATTGATCCACGAAATCTTGTCTAGTATTTCAACATATAATCCAACAACAGACAACATGTGGGCATCTGCTCTGTTCTGATAGTAAATTATTTTATCCATATTTTTGTGTATATTGTTGATACCTAAAATACACGTCACAGCGATAAGAACAAAGAAAGCACCTATTAAAAGTATCGTGCCTTTTTTATTTTTTAAGCATATCAAGATAACTAGTCCTCTCTGAAAACATTTTTTTAAAAACAACATTCTTTGAAAAAGAAGAAGACACAAAAATATTTGTACTCATAGGTACTATTTTTACTTCTTTAAACACTGGTTTGAATTTTTTAGAAGCATAAACAGCATCTATGAAAGCTGTTTTGTTATCTACAAAATCAAGATCTCTATCGTAATAATAGTAAACAGCCCCAGACATGATTCTAAAAATAAGTGAAAGACAAAAAAGACCAATAGCTATCATAACAACTATGAGTTTTGAAAAAGTTATCAAAAATTCTAATACCATTTTGCAGAACTTCCTGTTTTGTTGCTGTTCTTGTGAAAATCTGACATTCCTCGCCTAGTAACGTATTTCTCTTCAACTTTGGGAAGATCTTTTCCAACCGTACTTCCATTCTCTTGAAGGCTTGCTGTAATTTCTGCCAGTTTAGTTCTTACTGTTTGTCCCAAAAGCTCTGTTATACCGATCGCGGCTACAGCAACTAGTGCTACAAGTACTATATACTCGATCATTCCTTGTCCTTTTTTATTAAGTATTTTCATAACTCCTCCTTTTTGATATAGGAGCAAGAAAAGAACCCATATAAAATGGCTAACACTACCTACAAATATTATAATTTTTTATTAATTGTGTTGAAAATTGAACAGAGAACTTAGAGTATAAGCCTAACCCTTACTTGTATATTCACAGAGATTGGCTTTACAAGATATCGTTCCAGAGCCACAAGCTGGTACTGCTGCTTTTTCTGTACACATAACATTCTTACAACTGAAGTTCTGTCTAAATTCTGGCAATTTGTCAACATTTACAGATATATCTGCTCCACCATTAGCACAATCACAACAACCATTTTCTGCAACTATACAATCAGCATCAGTATTACAGGTTCTATATTTAAGCGTTTCAGTATCCGATAGCGGTGTTGTCTGAATACCAGTACCAGTTGAACCAGAAGTAGCACCACAAGAACAAATAAAAAATAAAGAAGTTATTAATAAAAGATATTTGCTAATCCTAAAACAAGACATTGCTATTTACACCTAGTATTTATATTGTTTAAAAATCCTTTAATATTGTTCTCTAAGTTAGTCCTTAAAGTTTTATCACTAAGTTCATGTCCATTAAAAGTTGTTTCATTAACAAATAAAGAAAACATCTCTGGATATACAAAAGAGCCCAATCCTTCAAGAGGGACCCTTAGGTGCCAAAGTCCTCTCGCACCACCAGCTAAAGCCGGTGAAGCAGACATTAGAAAGAAATGTTTCCCTTTAAAAGCTTTTGGGGTAATTCTAGAAGTCCAGTCTATTGCATTCTTTAGTGTACCCGGAACAGAATAATTATATTCAGGTGAAGAGATTATTATTCCATCACTATTATCCATTTCATCCCTAAAACGTAAAGCACCTTTAGGTACTCCAGAAGAAGATTCTATATCACCATTATAAAGAGGCATATCAAATGTTGAAAAATGCAGTGTATTAACTTCGCATTTTTGTTCTTCTAATATTTTATTGACCACCCCTATAAGGGCGCTGTTTACAGAGTCTTTCCTAAGAGAAGAAGAGAATGTTAATATTTTCATTTCTTTGTACTCCAATATTTACTTAATCTGCTTTTGTTGTTATGCAAAAATTCAAAAACAAAAACTATAAAAATAGAAATAATACCCGAAAGAATAAATATTAAAAAAGTGTATTTGAAAACTTTCTTTTTACTAAAATTAGATTTTGCCGTTATTTTTATATCGTTCTTATTTTCTTCTGTTTTTAACGTCGTTTTAAGTAGTGATTTTTCTACACCACTTTTCATAAAATCAGTTATAAATGGGATATATGCTTCTGGCACAGTAGTCACTGTAGTGCTATCAAGGGCATAAGTTATTTTACTCTGTATCATAGCATAGTAGTAATTGAACATGTTACAGTTTTTTATCTCTTCTGAATTCTTAAATAACATGGATATTTCTTTATCAATATTGCCAACGCTCATAGTATTGAACTGCCTACAGTTTGAGAAAGATTTTTCATCAAGACTAGCACCATAATTAACTAATTTACCCATAGTATAAACAAGAGCGTTATACTTATTCATGAACAATTTAGAACTCTCTTCATCGTGAAAGAGATAAATAACATCCACATATCCTTTTTTATCAACAATTTCAAAATCAGGAGCATCTACTGTAGAAGGAAAAAGAATTGAACTTAAAAACTTATTATAGTGATCTTTCTCAAGTCCTTTTTTAACGAACATATAGCTTGCAAATACAGCATCTCTGTTAGCACTCATAGAGTTCTCTAGTTTATAGTTTTTCTCAACCAGGACAGAATGTCTATATTCCATGAAGAGCAGTAATAAGGAGCCTATAAATGTAGCAATAAGGATAAAATAAATCATGAATTTTCTGCGTTTTATTAAAACGCCAAATAGTTCAACCAGATCTATTTCATCATTTTGAATGAGTTCTTTTTTATCATAATTCATTACAGTTCTACCCCCACATGAGCATTATAAAAGTTGTCATAGTATTAACACAAAAAAAAACTTTTGTCATAATAACACAGCAAACATTTTATTTAACTTTATTATCTTTTTTCCAAAAATTTTGAACTTGTTGCGATGAATGCAATGGAATTAAAAGGGGGTAACCCTCATTTATTGATTTGCGTAGATAAACTATTTTTTAAACCAATAATATTTATCAAATTTGTACGGTATTACAATTGATATTTCACAGCCTTTATTCAACGATGAGGGGTAAAACCAATTAGTAAAGTGACGGGCGTATTTAAAACTAACAATCCATACAATACATTTTTGTTGTTGGTATATGGTGTGCTGCTTAAACTAATTATGTTTATTCATCCGCAGATTCCATTGCCGCAGCAAACGGATGGCTTTCTTTTTAAATTACTCTTGTTGCAACTTTCGGGTTTGGGAAAAAATCTGCCGTTTATTTATCCAATAATAGTCTTTGTTTTATTGTTTTCACAGGCCATTACCTTAAATGCAATGGTGAATCAGCACCGATTGATGCAAAAGCCAAATCACCTCACTGGGATGGCCTATTTATTAATCACTTCATTGTTCGCCGAGTGGAATATCCTATCTGCTCCTTTGATTATCAATACTTTGCTGATATGGGTTTGGTCAAG
>JBAXWW010000138.1:0-4361 GCA_037128215.1 bacterium
TTCATCAATAATTGATTCATATGATTTACCAGCAAGCTCTGCGGATGTTTTTTTATCCCTTTCCAGATCATCCAAGTATTTTAGAAATAGAATCCAAGAGGTTTGCTCTACATAATCAAGTTCACTTCCACAGCCTGCATCCTTATGAAGTATGTCATCAATATTTTTGAAGGTTTGTTCAAACATTATGGGTTTCTCCTACAAAGCTAATTAAAACTCTATCTATAAAGAATGATTACCATTTTTCTGAACAATAATCTAGGCATTAAAGGTAGCGAAAGTACGCCATATATCATGGCTTTTTCGCACATATTTTTAAACATATGCCTACACTTCCCAGCGTCTATATGGCTTATATGTACATAGAGCGAGGAAATCGCTCAAACAAGGAGGCTGAAACCATGAAAGATTCTCTTTTAAGTCAAATCAAAGAATTGGAGAAAATGTCAGTTAGTGAGCTCAAAAAGAAGTACACAGAGGCCTTTGGAAGCGATAAGGGTGTTCAAACCAACAAGACCTATCTCATCAAACGCATCACACACAAAATCCAAGAAAACGAATTTGGAGGTTTAAAACAAGAGACTAAAGACAAAATAAACAATCTCGCGTTTGAACTTAATCCAATAAATAACCTTGGAAAAATTAAGAACGAAAGAGGCACAGAAAATGGGAATAAAGGACGAAACAATAAAAGACTGCCACTACCCGGAACGCTTATCACCAAAACCTATAAAGGAAATCTCATAGAAATTCGTGTGTTAGAAAAAGGATTTGAATACAAGGGAAAAACATACAAGTCTATTTCCGCTCTCGCAAAAGAAATTTCTGGTATTCACTGTAGTGGCTTTGCGTTTTTCAACCTATGAGATGCGCTGTTTATACAAGAAAATCCACCAATGAAGGTTTAGAACAAACCTTCAACACTCTTGATGCACAAAGAGAGTCTTGCGTAAACTATATAGCAAGTCAAAAGCACGAGGGTTGGATCGCTTTAGATGAGATGTATAATGACGGTGGCTTCACTGGAGCAAATACAGAGCGACCAGCCCTTAAAAAATTAATCTCCGATATTCAAGAAAGAAAAATTGATTGTGTTGTAGTTTATAAAGTCGACAGACTCTCAAGATCTCTTTCTGATTTTATAAAACTCCTTGAATATTTTGAAACAAATAAAATAACTTTTGTTTCTGTTACCCAGCATTTTAATACAAAAAATTCTATGGGACGACTAACGCTGAATATACTTTTATCTTTTGCCCAATTTGAAAGAGAAATCATCAGCGAAAGGACTCGAGACAAAATGTCAGCAGCTAGAAAAAGAGGTCGGTGGGTTGGAGGACTACCTATGTTGGGCTACGACATAGATAGAGCATCAAAGACTCTTATAGTTAACGAAGAAGAAGCCTGTTTGGTTCGAGAAATATTTGAGCTTTACATCAAAAAATGTTCAACGATGAGGGTTGCCAACATATTAAATGAAAAAGACTATAAAACCAAACGACACAAAGGTTGTTCTGGTAGAGTTTCTGGAGGAAAAAGTTTTAATAAAACGATGGTATCTCGCATCATTTCTAGTTATATTTATATTGGAAAAGTAGAGTATCATAGTGATATCTACGACGGTCAGCAACCTGCGATTATCTCAGAAGACCTGTTTTATAAAGTTAATAAAATAAGAAAAGAAAACTACCGTAAACGAGACAGAATAAAAAACATAAAAGATGTAAGCCTTCTTAAACACATCTTGTGGTGTAAAACTTGTAACACAAGAATGCACCCAACATATGTACCAAAAAATAAGAAAAAATATAGATACTACGTCTGCGATAACGCTATGGAATTTGGCTACGGCAAATGCCCTACAAAATCTGTAAATGCTCAAAACATAGAAGATGCCGTATTAAAATGCGTAAGAGAGATCGTGCTTAAAGATAATCTTACCCAAGCAGATATAATAACCTCACAAACATGGGACTCATTGTTCTCGCAAGAACAGCGAAGAATATTAAACCTTATTGTTAATAGAATAGATTATGAGAAAACCACGAATAATCTTTCTATAACTCTTAATGAAAATGGTCTTAAGGAATTAGCTGATGAAATATGAGTTTAAAGTAGAACTAAAAAATGTCTGGCATAGAGAGAAAAAGGTTGTGCCACCAAAACCCAATGCTACGACCTGGAACTTAAGGAAAAGCCTCCTTCTCGCACACCAAATAAACAAATATATGGAAGACAACGATATAGGATCCTTACACGAAATAAGCAAACTATTGGACGTTTCAAGAGCAAGAATAACCCAAATTATGCAGTTGCTGCTGTTGGCACCAGATATACAGCAAGAAGCAATATTCAGCGATAATTCAAAAATTCAAAAACTAACAGAAAGAAGAGTTCGAAGAATCGCAATGGTAGCTATTTGGGAGAATCAAGAAAAACTATGGTGCTGTTACAGTCATACTAAATGAGGTATATCTTGCATATTGTACCCCTTAACCACAATCTACACAAAAAGCCCATATTCTGATGCTTTTATAGCTCTTGGAGATGTAAAAACCCATATTTTTAGCACTTTTAATGCTATCAGTACTTAGAGATACTAAATCTATAAAAACCCACTCAAGAGACGTTGCAACACAGCGATAACAAAAAACCCTCTGAAGTTCTACAACCTCAGAGGGCCTGTTAAATGCTATTTTTTAAATTTTGTGTATCTAAAAATGGCTGAGGTGGAGGGACTCGAACCCCCGACAAGGTGGTTAACAGCCACCTGCTCTACCGACTGAGCTACACCTCAACACAAGTGCAATTATGTAAACTAACTTAAAGCAGTTGTCAAAAAATATTTTAACAAAATCAAAAGTTATTTAGCAACCGCATCCACTACTGCCACCACAACCACATGATCCACCACTTCCACAGCTTCCACCATGTTCATGTGAGGCACATTTTAGTTCTTCATCTGTAGCATTGCGACATTCTACTATACTCACTGCAAAGTTTAGTGCCTTACCAGCAAAAGGGTGATTTGCATCCAATTTTACTGTATCGCCACTAACTTCTATTACTGTAAGATTAACAGTACCACCTGGTGTATCTGCCTCAAACTGCATTCCAACATTCACCTCGTCATTCTCTCCAGCTATCTGTTCCTTTGGCAAAACATAAACTAGATCTTCTTTTCTTTCACCATAAGCATCCTTTGAGTCTACCCTAACCTTTAGGGCATCACCCTGCTTTTTACCTTCAAGGGCTTTTTCCAATCCTGGTATCAACATCCCTGCCCCATGTATGTAATCAATAGGTCCTTCTGGCTCTGAACTATCAAGGACCTTGCCTTGGTCGTCAGTAATTGTGTAATTTAAACTAACATAAGTATTCTTTTTAATCTCCATATTTCCTCCAATTATAAAATTTATATGCTGTTTCTTTATTTTAGTCATCAAAAGATTTGCCAATATTTTCGACTGGTGGTACAAAGACATTTCGTCGAGGTTATTTATGATTAAAAATATAATGTTTTTTTGTTCAATATTCATTTTTTTATTCAGCGGATGCTCGCATAAAACAGAAAAAGAGGAAACTTCTAATAAGATAAATGTCTTTGTAACAGTGGTACCTCAGATAGGTATAGTAAAACAAATAGCTGGAGATTTGGTTAATGTTAGAGCTTTAGTTTCTACTGGCACATGTCCAGAAACTTTTTCTCCTAGTCCCAGACAAATAGAGGACCTAAGTAAAGCAAATGTGTTTTTGGATCTAGGACTACCATTTGAAGATGTATGGTTAAAAAAAATACATGGTGCAAAAAATGACATAAAAGTTATCCCTATGAGCACTGGTATAAATTTAAGAAACATAGACGATGAAACCTCAAACGGTGATAAAGACCCTCACCTCTGGTTCAGTCTAAAAAATGCTCTCATAATGGCCCAAAACACAACGAAGATACTATCTGAACTAATGCCTCAGCACACTGAGCTCTTTAGTAAAAATTTAAAAATTTATGAAACAAAGATAAAAGTCATAGATATAAAAACAAAAAACAAATATGCTAAACTTAAAGACAAGAACATTTATGTTTTTCATCCTGTCTTTGGCTACATCGCTGATGATTATGGATTAAAACAAATACCAATAGAAATAGAAGGCAAAGAACCATCAGCAAAACAACTTGCTAACTTGATATCAAATTTTAAAAAACAAAAAGTTTCTACCATCTTTATAGAACCAGAATTTAGTTCAAAGATACCAAATACCATCGCTAAAGAATTAAACGCAGAACTTGTCTCTGTTTCGATATATAATGAAGACATATTAACAGCAGTAGAGGAATTTGTAGATAAATGGAAGTAATAAAG
>JBAXWW010000139.1:0-4327 GCA_037128215.1 bacterium
ATTGCTCGTTCACTTGCGCCAAGATCTATAAAAATTTCTTCTGCTGGTTCCAAGCCATCTTACGTTAATCCGTTGGCAATAGAAGTGCTATCTGAAATAAACATTGATATTAAATCACAGGCCTCAAAGAGTGTTGATTCTGTTGATGCTAAAACAGTTGATGCTGTAATTACTTTATGTGCAGAGGAAGTTTGTCCACTATTTTTGGGTAAGGCAACTCGTTTGCATTGGGGATTGCCAGACCCATCTAATGAAATTGATTCTTTTAGAAAAGTTAGGAATGAACTTAGTTTACGTCTAACTTATCTTTTTGATAAATGGAGAATATAAAAATGGCGGTCGCTAAAAAATTTGATCCTAAAAAATTAGCAAAACTAAATGACCCTGAGAGATTTAAAATATTAAACCCAGACATAATATGGGATACTTTAAATTTACAAAACCCTCAAAAATTAATTGATATAGGTGCTGGTACTGGATTTTTTGCTACCGCCTTCTTAGAAAAACTTGGTAAAGGGACAATATATACCTGCGACACATCAGAAGTAATGATTGAATGGATGCAAAATAATCTAAATAATAAAAAAATTACTCCACTTAAGTGTGCTGAGAACTCCATCGGATTACCTGATGCCATTGCTGATCTGGTTTATATGATAAATCTTCATCACGAACTTATAAGACCTGAAAAAATGATCACTGAATCGTACAGACTGTTAAAACCAGAGGGAAAAATTGCAATAATTGACTGGAAAAAGGAAGAGATGGAACAAGGTCCTCGTATAGAAATAAGGGTTTCAGAGAATATTATTATTAAGCAATTAGACAAGGCTGGTTTCAAAAATATAGTTAGTCACAAACTTCTGCCCCTACATTCATTCATCACAGGACAAAAATAGATAAAAAAGCCTTCTTTTTTCATTAATTCCAGAAAAAAAACCGGGAGTTTTTTTAGGCTCCCGGAATAGTTTAATTTATATAAACTAATTTATTTTTTACTGTTTTGTTTTTGCGATGCCCGATGTGTCTGGCAAGTTTGTGATAATTTGGCTTCATTAGTTTTCATGCATTCTTTAACACAGGTTTTGTCTTCTTTACATGCAGAGCAAAAAGTATCTTTATCAGCCTTGCATGGATTGTTGTCTACCTCTGCAAAAATAGAAACCGAACACAGAAATCCAAAAGCCAGAATAAAAGACATTAATATGTTTTTCATTTTTTCCTCCTATAAACTTTTTATTGTCTAGGCGGTAGAGGTCTTTGCACTGTCTTACCGTCTACTGAACAAGCCAACTCTTCGCCTCCCGTAGGGATAGGTACCATAATACATGTTCCCTTAACTAACGCTCCATCTCGTGATGTATATGAGCAAGTAGTTCCAACACCTAGAGAGTTACAAGCAATAACAAACTCCGGCTTTGGTCGTCTATTTACATTTTCTTGTTTTGACGGTGGTAACTGATTCCCAGGTTTAGGTATAAAAACAAAGTATGAAATTAAGAGCGCAACTATTATCGTACTAATTATGGCTAAGTATTTCCAGAACCTAAGCGTCCTGTCGTGCTTTACTTCTTCACGAAGTCGCTCAAGTATCCTTTTTTTTAATAGATCAGGGGCATCTATTTCGGTATTCCTTATGTCATCAAAAATATCACCTAATTTCATTTCTCAATTGCTCCTCATATATTCTAAGACGTTTCGTCTTCATCTTTCGTTTCAAGTTTTTCTAAAAAAACTTTTTCAAGTTCTTTTTTTACCCTATGCAGCCTTAGCCTTAGTGAGTCTTCCGTAACCCCTATTACATTTGCAGCCTCAAGATATGAATATCCTTCTACTCCAACCAGAATAACCAAAAGCCTCTCGCTAAGATCGAGTTTTGAAAGGGCCTTGTTAAAGTCAATGATAAGATCTCTGTTTTTTTGTTCAGAAGGTATCTGTTCTACTTCCTCTTCTGTAACAAGAGTCTCTGTACTCGATTTTCTGCGTTTTGAATCTATATAGAGGTTCTTACTTATCTGAAAGGCCCAAGGTAAAAAACCTTCTTTCTTTTTGAGGCTCTTAAGGTTTTTAAGTATTTTTATAAAGGCTTCTTGGCAGAGATCTTCAGCCAATTCATAATTATTTGTCATATAGAAACAATAACGAAACAATCTGTTTTGTACTGCATCAATAAGAAGAGAAACAGCTACTTCATCACCTTTTTGTGCTCTTTCTAAAATGACGTAGAATTCATTGACATTTTTTTCTTCTAATTTTTGATCCATATAACTTATTATTCTAGTTTGTGTTTTCTAAATAGAAAGTAAAAAAAATAAAAAATTGAAACGATTTTGTTTGAACATACGTCTTGTGTAATAAGAGGTGTAAAATGAAAGTTTTCAGTACGTTAATTGTATTTATTTTACTCACTTTTGTGGGATGTTCTGGATGTGGAAGCAGTAGAGTTGTAGGAAACAATAATAGCAATGATACAAGTAGCGCTGAATTTACCATGGAACAAACACTTTCTGATGAAGCACAGCGTACGACTATAGCCTTTGCTGGTCTTGCTATGATGACAGGAAATCTTGAGGCTCAATCCTTTTTTCCTCCGGGTAAAGTTGCAGACTATACAGGGTTTCAGTACTTACGAGACAATGATCCAGACAACATGGGGCATAACACTAGCTTTCTAACTCGTGTTGCAAATAATGTTATATATATTCTTAACGATGCACAATTTGCACAATTAAAAGTACTTGCAACAAACCAAATGGATCAAATAAATCTTTATGGTTATAAAAGATTTGCTTTAATGAAGGCTTTTCGTAGACTAATTGATAATGATATCCCTGATGGTTCTAGTGGACTAAATCTAAATGCAGTAAAACAAGTTTCTCGTGCGTTATATTTAATCGATGGTCAAATCAGTTTTGATCGTGCACTACTTTATGCGAATATTCTTAACTCTATGGACTCTACTCAGAAGGCATATCTAGAAAATATGAAGGGCAAGGGATGGAGCTCATGGCCAGATATCACAAATGCTCAGATCAATAGCAAAATGTCTGGATTACCTCAAGGTACTGCAGTTGCTGTAATGACATACGCCAGTGATTTATTTAGTTGGTATGCTGGTTCAGTTGAGGCTGATGTATATTTTTGTCCAGAACGTCATGGAACATACTATGGATCATTTTACATGAAGGATGCTCCTGCTGTTGGTCATGAGGGATACAGCATTGATGAGTCACTAACAGCTACAGCAGGCAGAGCACTATCTGACAGCTCTCAGGGATATGTAACACAGGCTCAAGCCACGGTAATGTCTGGTTTAGTTGATACACAAAGGAATAATCTTTATGCGTCTACAACTTCCAACATAGTAAGTGTTAGAACTCAAATTGCAACCTTATTGCGTGGACTTATCACTTCAACAGGCTCAAGTTCTTCAGTAGAAGCTCAGGTTCTTGCACTATCAGAGACGTATGGTGATCTAGATGGTGAAAATAATTATAACTATGCTACCGTTTTTGCACAAGTATATGGAACATTAACAAGCAGTCAAAAGACTAAACTTACAACTCTTCGCCAATCTATTATGTCTGGTACGTATACTGATGGAACTGCTTATGATTATTCTGTAGCTAGCACACCTTTTCTATATTCAAGTGCAATTACAGATTTAAGTGTTCTTGATACATATATCGCAGATACTGATTATTTATTTTTTGAACCTTAGCAAACTAGTAGTGTCTGATTGGAGCATCTAGCACCAGTTTATACAGCTGGTGCTAGACTGTATTTTTTTATGACAAGATGCTGTTTAATAACATTGACTTATGTGTTATCTTATGATACAATAATCATTTTAACATTTAAATTTTATTAAAACATTGTAAGTTTTATTTAATTTAAACCGATAAGCAATTGGTAAGGATTGTATTAACCTTTTGTGGAGGCACGTATGTTGAACAAAGGTTTTTTAAAATTATTTATTTTTACTTTTATATCTTTTTCTATCCTATCCTCTTGTCAATTTTTTAGTGACGAAAAAAAAGCAGCTGCAAACTCCTCTACTACTGTTGCTACTCCTGTAATTACTCCTGCAAGTGGCGCTGTTGTTTCCGGGACAGAAGCTAATATTACATCTGAAACAGCTGGAGCTAGTATTTATTATACTATCGACGGAAATAATCCAACTACATCAAGCACTCTATATTCAACTCCTATAATCATAAACTCTGCATTAACTATAAAAGCTATTGCTGTGAAAGATGGAATGACTAATAGTTCTATCTCTAGCGGACAATACACTATAGCTCAGGATACAGCTTTTACACCTAGC
>JBAXWW010000140.1:0-4295 GCA_037128215.1 bacterium
GGACAGATGCCTTTGCAGAGAAGACTTCCTAAGTTTGGTTTTAGTAATGCTCCATTCAAAAAAGAATATACTGTTATCAATCTTACAAGGATAGATACTCTTTCAAACACAAGTGAAATAACACCAGATACTTTGGTCGACTTAAATATCATCAAAGCTTCTCAAAAAAATAGCGTTAAGATACTTGGTACAGGTGAACTTACAAAAGCGTATACAGTAAAAGCTCACAAGTTCAGTAAGACTGCAGTTGAAAAAATTCAGAAATCAGGCGGAAAAGCGGAGGTGCTTAATTGAGTTCTGCAACTGGTAATATTGGTGCAGCTAGTATCTCAAAAATTCCTGAGTTAAGAAAAAAGATCCTTTTTACTATTTTTATTCTGGCAATATATAGGCTTGGTTCACATGTTCCTACTCCAGGAATAGATACCGTCGCTCTTGGTGCTTTTTTTGATAGAGCCAGCGGAACAATGTTTGGAATGTTCAACATGTTCTCTGGTGGAGCTCTAAAGAGATTTTCTATATTTGCTTTGGGTATTATGCCCTACATCAGTTCTTCTATTATAATGCAGCTTTTGACCATCGTTGTACCAGCTTTTGAAAGATTATCAAAAGAAGGTGACCTTGGAAGAAAAAGAATTACTCAATATACAAGATACGGCACGGTCGTACTTTGTGTTATACAGGCTCTATTTATAGCTAAGGGATTAGAGAGTATGAGAGGACCAAATGGTTCTAGCGTCGTTGTTAATCCAGGTGCATATTTTAAATTTATGACTGTTATAACACTTACAACAGGAACTACATTCATTATGTGGCTTGGCGAACAGATAACAGAAAGAGGTATTGGTAACGGTATATCACTTATTATATTTGCTGGTATCGCTGCTAATATACCAGAGGGTTTTTCTAGAACTCTTAGTTTATTAAAGTCAGGACAGATAGCTGCTTTTTCTGCTGTATTCCTTCTAGCTGTTATGGTTGCTGCAATAGCGTTCATAATATTCATGGAAAGATCACAAAGAAGAATTCCAGTTCAATATGCAAAGAGAGTTGTTGGTAGGAAAATGTATGGCGGACAAAATTCTCATCTTCCTTTAAAGTTAAATTCAGCAGGAGTTATTCCTCCAATATTTGCATCATCTATAATTATGTTTCCTGCAACAATAGCGCAATATGTTGATCATCCTATATTTAAAGCACTACAGAATGCAATGATGAGCAGATCTCTTCTATATAATGTTGTGTATGTTTCTTTGATTATATTCTTCACTTATTTTAATACAGCTGTTACTTTTAATCCAACCGACGTTGCAGAAAATCTAAAACGTAATGGTGGCTTCGTTCCAGGTATAAGACCAGGAAAAAGTACATCAGATTATATAGACAAAGTTCTTACAAGAATAACATTAGTTGGTGCGATATATATTGCATTAGTTTGCGTTTTACCTGAGTTCGTTACTATGAAGTTCAAGGTTTCTTTCTACTTCGGTGGAACGTCGCTATTGATTTTGATAGGCGTTGCTCTTGATACGGTATCACAGATAGAATCTTATCTTCTAACAAGAAACTACGACGGGTTCATAAAGAATGCCAGAATGAGGGGTCGTAGGGGATGAGATCTGTCGTCCTGCTTGGAGCTCCCGGTAGTGGAAAGGGAACTCTTGCTTTAAAATTAAAAGAAACATGGAACGTTCCACATATCTCTACAGGGGATATGTTTAGAGAAGCTGTTAAAGAAAATTCACCTATGGGACTAAAAGCTTCTGAATATATGAAAGCAGGTCAGCTTGTTCCAGATGATATTACGATAGGTATTGTTAATGAGAGGTTTTCTAAATCTGACGTAAAACAAGGTTTTATTCTCGATGGTTTCCCAAGAACTATTATTCAAGCAAAATCTCTTGATGAAATACTAATAAAAAATAATATAAAATTAAGTTCAGTGATACTTCTTGATGTTGACGAGAAACTTATACTAAGAAGAATAACTGGCAGACGTACCTGTTCAAAATGTGGAACCATATATAATATTTTTAATATGCCACCGAAGACAGAAAATATTTGTGACAAATGTTCTTCTGGTTTATTACAGCGTAAAGATGATACAGAGGAAGTAGTAAAAGAAAGACTTCTTGCTTACAATAATCAAACAGCACCTCTGATAAAATTTTACGATGATAAGAAAATACTTGTTCAAATAGATGCTTCAAATTCTCCAGATCACATGATCGAGCAAGTGGAGGCACTTGCCCTTTGATTTTCTATAAATCTATGCAGGAAATAGATATTATGCGCAAAAGCGGACGCATAGTTGCGTCTGTTTTGGATCATTTATCTTCACGCGTTAAACCTGGTCTTACAACTTGGGATCTTGAAGTTTTGGCGATAGATCACTTAAACAGTAATTTTCCAAAGGCTATTCCTGCCTTTAAGGGTTATATGGGCTATCCAACAGCTCTATGCGTTTCTATAAATGAAGAAGTTGTTCACGGAATACCATCTAATAAAAGGATAATCAAAGATGGTGACTTGGTAAGTATAGATTTTGGCGTTTTTTATGAAGGATACGTTGGTGATGCAGCAATAAGTGTTATTGCAGGTAATGCTTCTAAAGAAGCATTGGACCTTCTTAAGGTCACCAAGGAATCCCTCTATGAGGGTATAAAACAGGCCAAAGTTGGTAATTATCTGCATGATATATCATCTGCAGTACAAGATTATGTGGAAACACGAGGATATTCAGTAGTTAGAGAGCTTGTGGGTCATGGCATAGGTAAAAGTATGCATGAAGCTCCGCAGGTGCCTAACTTTGGAGAAAAGGGCACAGGAATTATTCTAAAGCCTGGTCTTACTATTGCTGTGGAACCTATGGTGACATCGGGATCTTATGATGTAGAGTTCCTAAATGATGGCTGGACAGCCGTTACAAGTGATGGTAGTCTTGCCGCACATTTTGAGCATTCTCTTGCCATAACCAGCCAGGGAACAATTATTCTTACAGAACTTTAAGGGGTGTAGAAGAAATGTCTAAAGAAGATTATTTTGAGGTAGAAGGTGTGGTTCTTGAACCACTTCCGAATGCCATGTTTAGGGTTCAGTTAGAGAACGGACATAAGATTCTTGCTCATATTTCTGGAAAGATGAGAATGCATTATATAAAAATATTACCAGGCGACAAGGTAAGAATGCAAATGTCCCCATATGACCTGTCTAAGGGCAGGATAGTTTACAGAGAGAAATAATATATCATTATACTATTGACATACAAAAAATAATTTATATATAATCGCTTGCCTTTGTTTAGAGGGCTCTTGGAGGATTAGATGAAAGTACGAGCTTCAGTGAAGAAGATGTGTGATAAATGCAAAGTTGTAAAAAGAAATGGCGTCGTTAGAATTATTTGTTCAAATCCAAAACACAAACAGCGTCAAGGTTAAGGGAGGATAGATTTATATGCCAAGAATCGCAGGTGTTGACGTTCCCAACAATAAGAGAATAGAAGTAGGACTTACTTATGTCTATGGTATAGGTAGGACACTTTCTAAGAGAATACTTACAGAAGCTGGAGTTGCTCTGGATAAAAGAGGACAAGAACTTACAGATAATGACATCGCTTCAATAAGAAAAGTATTAGAAGCAAGTATAAAAGTTGAAGGTGACTTAAGGAAAGAAGTTACCATGAATATAAAAAGATTGATGGACCTTGGTTGTTATAGAGGACAGAGACATAAAAAAGGTCTTACTGTAAGAGGCCAGAACACACAATCTAATGCAAGAACACGTAAAGGACCAAAGAAGACCGTCGCTGTTAAAAAGTCAATTAAGACAATGAAATAGTACAGGAGAATAATAGAATGGCAGCACCAAATGCAAATAAAGCAAAAGAAACAGTAAAAAAGAAAGTCAAAAAGAATGTACCAATTGGTAAGGCGTATATACAGGCGTCTTTTAATAATACCATAATAACATTTACTGATCCTAAGGGTGGCGTAATTGCATGGTCAAGCGCTGGTTCCGTTGGTTTTAAAGGGTCAAGAAAAGGAACACCTTTTGCAGCGCAACTTGCAGCTGAAAACGCAGGTAAAAAAGCTGTAGACGCTGGAATGAGAAATCTTACTGTTTTTGTTTCTGGACCAGGAGCTGGAAGAGAATCAGCATTGAGAGTATTTAATGTTCTAGGTTTTAAAGTAGGATTGATACAAGACGTTACACCGATACCACATAACGGTTGCAGACCACCAAAACGTCGTAGAGTATAAGAATAAAAAAATAAAAAAAAAGGAGATAACACATTG
>JBAXWW010000141.1:0-4267 GCA_037128215.1 bacterium
TAATCTACTTGTTCAACAAAAGGAATAGTTTTTTTCTGTTCTTTGTTTTTCTTTATTATAATTACGTTTGATTAAGAGAGTCCGCCATCTCCTATTTAAAACATTTTTTAGGTCCTTTCCTTTGGTTAGCTCCGTTATTGTTGCCTATAGAGCTTATAAGTAATGCGGTAAGACCTTTATCTCTTGGTTTGCGTCTTTTTGGAAACATGACAGGAGATCATCTTGTTCTTAGTATTTTTTCTAACTTAGTGCCTGTTGGTGTACCTATTGTTTTTATAGCATTAGGCCTTTTTGTTTGCTTTTTTCAGGCTCTTATCTTTACAATTTTATCAACAATATATTTAACACTGGCCATCTCTGATGACCATTAATCTAAAGAGGAGGAAGAAATGAAAAAAATGTACAGGATCGGTAAAACATTAGCTGGTTTATTTGGAGCATACTTGTTCCTTGTTGCTCCTGCTATAGCTTCAGAGGGGGCAGCAGCAGCTACTGAAGGTATGGACAAGAGTTGGCTAAAAATGCTTGCAGCTGGTTTGACTATTGCAGCAGCAGCTATAGGCGGAGCTATTGCTCAGGGAAAAGCAGCATCAACTGCTCTTGAGGCTATAGGACGTAACCCAAGTGCACAGAACAAAATCTTTGTTCCAATGATCGTTGCTCTTGCTCTTATTGAGTCCTTGGTTATTTACGCGTTAGTTGTAGTTTTCGCAAAAATGTAGAATATCGGTTTTTATACTTTGAGCTCCTTGTCACTTTTGGCGAGGAGCTCTTTTTATTAAAAGAATGAGGCTACTTCTTTGCTTTTGAATTCTTCAAAAGTAATAGGTAAATATTCTGATGTCTTTAATGCCGACAAAAACTCTTCTTCTGTTCGAATAGTCTCTTTAAATAAGGTTAGCTTTCTTCCTACTTCACCCAGTGAATGTGCATCAGATCCACCAGTTATTTTAAAACCATGCTTATTTGCATAATCAAGCGCCATGTTATTCTCAAACTCATTATTGTGTCCATTTAGCGACTCAATAATAGAAACATCCTTAAAGTTTTTGTAATCAATATTATAATGCATTACGTTGTGTTTTCTGAATGGATGAGCCCAAAGACAAACTCCATCAAAACTTTTTACAGCAGATATTACTTTTTCTGCAGAAGGTAATATCTGCATGCCGGAAATTAGTTCTTTCCAAAAATTATTCTTTAAACCATAAATAAGTAGCTCACCATTATCAGTAGCAAGCTCTACTCCCCTAATTATTAAGGGTTTTTTGTTTTTGATATTAAGGCTCTCTATTCCTATGCTTTCTTCAAAAACATTATGGTCGGTAATACAAAGAATATCTATATCCAAACGTCTTGCTCTTTGAACAAGTTCCTCTGGTGTTAGAACGCTGTCTGAGCTATAAGTTGTATGAGTATGTAAATCAGCAATAGTCATAACATTCTTATAGCATAACAATATTATGGAGGCCATTTAAGCTTGAATATAAAAACCCTTCTTATTGGTCGCTTCTTAAAGGACAGGGGAGAGAGATTCCCTTTAATCTCTGTCTTTGGGATCTTTGGGGTCCTGATTGGTGTTTTTTCCATAATAGTTGTTATGTCCGTGATGAGAGGCTTTGAAAAAGATCTGGTAAAAAGACTTATCGGCACACAGCCTCATGTTTATATAACTGATTCCGAAACCCCTGCCGTACTAAAAAATTGGTCAGAAATAAATAAAAAGATATCGGAAGATGAATCTCTAAAGCAATACATTCTTTCCACTTCACCATTTGTAGAAAGTGAAACGGTTTTATATTATGACAAAGTCACAATAGGTGCTGTGGTTTTTTCTGTAAAAGATGATTTTTTTGACAGCATGCTCATAGCTCCTCCTGCCCACAGGCAAATATTAATTGGAGAACAACTTGCCTTAACAAATCAAATTATGCGTAGAGATTCCGTAGAGCTTCTTTCCGCATGGGATATTGTGACATCCACATCAACTGCACCTAAAGTAAGATCGTTTGAAGTTAGTAATTTTATAAGAACGGGTGCCTATGGAAGGGACTTGAAGTATCTTTATACCAATATAAATGACGCGATGAATTATTTTACACCTATAAAGGGATATCCTACAGGTGTGGCACTATTCTGCAGTAGACCTACTGATATAGACACAATAGATAAAAAACTTAAGATGCTATTGGCTCCATATCCAAATTTAAAGATAGAAACATGGAAGGATAGGAACAGTAAGGTTTTTTATTCTCTTAAACTTGAAAGAGTGGCTATGATGATAACGCTCTTTTTTATAGTCTTAGTTGCAAGCTTTTCCATAGTTGTTTCTTTAGTTCTTATGGTGCAATCAAAGCGACAAGATTTTACAATTCTTATCTCGATGGGACTAAGAAAAAATGTTTTAAGCAGGGTTGTTCTTTCTATCTCTTTTTTAAAGGGTATTTTGGGAGCTTTAATTGGCGGTGGTCTTGGCACTTTATTCTGTTATTTATTGCAAAAGTACAAGTTTATCTCTTTGCCTGCCATATATTATGACACACATCTTCCTGTCTATTTAGACATAAAATTCAACCTCTTAGTGGTTTTTTTAGCTGTTTTTATCTGTCTTTTAGGCTCTTTATACCCTCTAAAAATGATATCCAGCTTTTCCGTTATTTCCCAGTTGAGGAAAGGCTCTTAACCGTGATATAAGTGCTGGCTATGCTTAAGGATTACAAGGGATTACAACATCTTAAAACCATGAACATTGAAGAGCTAAAAACTCTTTGTGAACAGATACGTTCAGAAATATTAGATGCTGTCTCTAAAAATGGTGGACACTTAGCTTCTTCTCTTGGTGTTGTTGAGCTAACTGTTGCTATACATTATGTCTTTGACAGCCCCAATGACACTCTAATTTGGGATGTTGGACATCAGGCATACGCACATAAGATACTTACTGGAAGAGATATTTCTAATATAAGAACGAAGGATGGTTTAAGCGGTTTTCCTAAGCCAAATGAAAGTGAGCATGATCCTCTAATAGCAGGACATGCTGGAGTTTCTATTTCACAAGCAGCCGGAATAGCTGCGATGAGGCCAAATAATTATTCTATCGCTATTATCGGCGATGGCTCTATGACCTCAGGCGTTGCCTATGAGGCAATGAATCATTCAGGCTCTTTAAATCGTGGAAATATGATCGTTATACTTAATGATAATGAAATGAGCATCTCTAAGAATGTTGGAGGTATCTCTAACTTTATTAACACAAGGATCGTTAACACCTCTTATTATCAAAAGGTCAAAGTTGATATTAAATCTTTTATCTCCTCCATACCTTTCCAAAAAAAGTTGAACATAGACCTTTTGGACGTCGTTAAAAGAATAAGATCATCAGCTGTTAATTTTATAGCTCCTGATTCGTTCTTTGAAGCTTTTGGTTTTCATTATGTCGGACCATTTGATGGACATGATCTAGAGGTCCTTATAAAATCTTTGAAGAATATTCCCACAGGAGAAGGGGAACAAACACAGCCTCTTCTTATACATATTATAACAAAAAAAGGTAGAGGCTATGCAATGGCAGAAGAAGATCCATGTGTGTTCCATGGTATTGGCTGTTTTGATGCAAGCACTGGAATAAGTACAAAAAATTCAAAAACACCGTCGTTTACTAAAGTTTTTGGTGAAACACTTGTAAATATAGCAAACGATAATAAAAAAATATCTGCAGTTACAGCGGCTATGCAGGAAGGAACAGGGCTTTCTTCTTTTGCAGAGAAATTCCCAGAACGTTTTTATGATGTTGGTATAGCAGAACAGCATGCTGTTACTTTTTCTGCAGGTTTGGCAAAAGCAGGCTCTATTCCAGTCGTAGCGCTATATTCTACTTTTTTACAGAGAAGTTTGGACCAGGTAATACATGATATAGCTCTTAATAATCTGAAAGTTATTTTCTGTTTAGATAGAGCAGGATTGGTAGGAGAGGATGGATCTACTCACCATGGCGTTTTTGATATTTCTTATCTTAGGAATATACCTAATGTATCAATAATGGCTCCTTCATCTTCTAGGGAACTACAGCTAATGCTTTGGTCTAGTATAGATAAATATAGCGGACCGATCGTTATACGATACCCTAGAGGCTGTGTCCCAGCATGGGAGTTTGATGAGTATCTTAATGGGAAAATAGAGAACATTCCTTAGGGTAAGGGCAGTCTTGTTTACGCTAGCACATCGTCAGATGATGATTGTGTCGTTATTTATGCTATAGGTTTTTCTG
>JBAXWW010000142.1:0-4257 GCA_037128215.1 bacterium
TATGAAAATATTTACATAGACAACTTGAAAAAATAATGATATTATATTACTTTAATGATAATCCACAAAAGGCCAATTTATGAAGTTTCCATGGGAAATAATTTCTGAGTTAGAATTAACTAATGTAAGAACTATAAAAGAGGAAATAATACGGCAAGCAGCAATTGAAAAAAATGATATTTTTTTTAGATTTGTAAAAAACACAATATGTTATAGAAAAAGTAATAATTCTCTAACAAGACGTCATTTTTATAATGTACCAGAGCGAACAGATCTTGAGAAATTTAGAGATTTAACCTGGTATGGAGAAAAGGGAGAAGAACCAAATTGGAAACCAGATAATTTCACTATAGCATTTTTGATAAAGGGTTGGACACCGATAGAGAGCTCTAATGAAAAAAAATGCAACGATATTTTTGTAATGATTAATAGTCATTGGGAAGCACATACATACATCCTTCCTAAGATAAAAAACAGAAAATGGTATTTTATCTGTGATACAGATAAAGAATCTCCATACGACATCGTAGATTGTGAACCAGGTAGAACTTATATCCTGGAAAACCAAAACGATTATTTAATACAGCCAAGATCTGTTGTTCTTTTGATCTCTAAGGAAGTAAGCCAGAACAGAAGGGCTAAATGAAGTTATATAGAACAGAAGATGCTAAAAGAGCAGACTCCTATGCAATTAATAAGATAGGTGTACCATCTGTAGTCTTGATGGAACATGCAGCTAGAGGTGTATTTGAAGAAATAGTTAAACGTTTTACTAATATTCATCTTAATAATTTTATAGTTGTATATGGCACAGGTAACAATGGTGGAGATGCGTTGTGTCTTGCTAGGATGCTTTTATTAGCCGGATGTAAAGTCAAGCTTGTAGAGGCTATCGGTAAACCAAAAACGCCAGATTCAAAATTACAGCTTAAAATGCTTACAAAGACGGCTATCAAGAATGACATGTTTTCTAAGATAAAAAGCGGTGATGTTCTAAAGAATATAAACTCTAAAACAGTTGTAATAGATGGAGTATTTGGAACTGGTTTTAATGTGTCTAAATCAAAACAACTTAGTAAAAACTTAATTAAACTTTTGGGATCATTAAGAAAAGCGCTGTATGTGATTAGCATAGATGTCCCTTCTGGTGTTGATGCTGATACTGGAGAAGTAATAAATGGAGCTATAAAAGCAGACTGTACTGTCTCTTTTGTATATCCAAAGCTTGGTCTCTTTATATCCCCTGCATCAATCAATTCAGGTGATATCGTTATTAAACCTCTGTTTTTTCCAACAGAAAAAATTGATACAAAATATGAATTAATAACAGAAAATATGGTGAGAGAAATGATCTCTCCTATCAAAAGAAAACCAGACTCACATAAGGGAATCTATGGCCATGTGGCTGTTCTTTCTCCGGAACAAGGGATGGAAGGTGCTGTAGCAATGACAGCGATGGCAGCATTAAGAGCTGGAGCAGGGCTTGTTACAATACTTGCAGTTAATGAAAGTACTGAATCAATAAGACAGAGAATGCCGATGCTTACTCCAGAGATAATGATCCTTAATTTAACAATAAATGAAAAAAATGGAGCTGAATTAACTCAAACTCTTGTAAAATTTAATTCCATAATTATAGGTCCTGGGTTTGGTAAAAAGAGAAAATTGATTTTAAATAAAATATTAAAGTATGCCGATGTCCCCTTAGTTATAGATGCTGATGCTCTTAATCTTATTTCAGAAGATAGCAGCCTTTTTACATTAATCAAAAATAAGGATGTTATTTTAACACCTCATCCTGGAGAAATGACCAGACTTGTGTCAGGTCTTAAAAAAATTCAAGACCATAGATTGAACATATTAGAGCAATTTGTGAAAAGGCATAATATTTGTGTTTTGTTAAAGGGATATAGAAGTATGTTGGCTAGAAAAGATGGAATGGTTTTTATAAACCAGACAGGAAACCCTGCTTTATCAAAGGCGGGCAGTGGAGATACTTTATCAGGGATCATAGGGGCTTTTATAGCTCAGGGGACAAGTGTATGGGCTTCTGGTGTCTTAGGCATGTATGTACATGGTTTATGTGCTGATCGTTTAATAATGGATGAAAAAAAATCAGATTTCGGTATATTACCCACAGATATAATAAACGAACTGGGGTCTGTTATAAAATGTCTAACAGAGTAATTACTACAAATTCATATTTAGAGACCTATGAATTAGGCAAAAGAATAGGTCTTCATATACAAAACCTAATCAAGAATGAAGGTATAAAATTAGGTTTTATAGGTGATATTGGTGCAGGAAAAACGCTCATGATAAAAGGAATAATGTCGGAGCTGATGCCTAAAGAGGATGTTACCTCTCCAACATACACAATAATTAACCAATATAGTATAAACGAAAGGGACATTTTACATGTTGATCTATACAGAATAACTAATACAGCAGAACTCATGGGAACTGGCTTTATTGAGGCTATCTCAGATCCAAGTACAGTAATGTTTATAGAATGGATTGACCGCATAATCAATGAGGTAGATAATCTTTGCAGTGACATGGTTTATGTTGATATAAGTTACGTTTCTGCTGATGAAAGAAAAATAACAATAAAAAACTGGAGTAGGGAATTATGAGCCAGACCGAACTTTTAATAATAGGTGGTGGACCCGCAGGATATGTTGCTGCTATTAGGGCATCTCAACTAGGCATAAAGGTGTGTCTGATAGAGGAAAAAAAAGTTGGAGGAACTTGCCTTAATATTGGGTGTATACCAACTAAGAGTTTACTATCTCATGCAGGGTATATTTATAGTTTAAAAACACCAAGAGTTGGTGTTGATCTTAGCTCCTACTCTGTTGATACAAAATCTATATATGCTTTTAAAGAAGGTGTAGTGAATAAACTTACTTCTGGTGTAGAAAATTTGCTTAAATCTTATGGAGTAGATCTAAAAACTGGAAAAGCTAAGTTTTTGTCAAATAATCAAGTAAGTGTTAATGAAGATGTAGTAGAGTTTAAAAATGCCATTATAGCTACAGGCTCTAAATCTGTTATGCCTAAATCTTTGTATCTTGAAGGATTTACTGTAGATAGCACTTTTGTCCTAGATCATCCAGAAATGTCAGGAAAAGAGATTCTAATAATAGGTGGCGGTGTAATAGGTTGTGAACTTGCCTTTATATTAAATTCATTTGGTTCAACTGTTACAGTTGTAGAAAAATTAAAAACGATATTACCGATGGAAGATAAGGATTGTGTAAGACCTGTAGAAAATTCACTAAAAAATAAGGGAGTGAAGGTTCTTACAGATATTTCGGTTGAAAAAATAGAAAAAGGTAAAATAACACTTTCCAATGGCGAGATAATAAATGCAGATTATTGTGTAATTGCAATTGGAAGAATGCCAAACACTGATGGACTTGAAAATGCAAAAGCAGGTGTAAACATAGGAGAGAGGAAAGAAATAATAGTTGATAGTAATTTTAAAACGACTAATCCTAATATCTATGCCGTAGGTGATGTTACAGGCTCTATACAGCTCGCACATTATGCGTCTGCATGTGCATGTAAGGTCATAGCGGAGCTGTCTGGTAATAATGCACTGGCTCCAAATGTCGATGTAGTTCCAAGGGTTACATATTCCATACCAGAAATTGCTTCTGTAGGTATTACAGAAACTCAGGCCAAGGCTGGAGGGCTAGAATATAAAGTAGGAAGATTCTCCTATGCAGCATGTGGTAAGGCGATGACTATGGATGAAACAGAAGGTCTAATGAAGGTTATTGTTGATAAGGAAGACACGATAATAGGTGCAGCAATTGTAGGAGCTGATGCAGACAATCTTATAGTGCCGTTTACTATCGGTATGGCCCTTGGATTAAAAGCATCCCAGCTTGCCAGTGTTATATATCCTCATCCCACACTATCTGAAATGATCTTAGAAGTTTGTGAAGATGTACATGGCAAAGCAATACATAAAGCTGGTAGGAGAAGAAATTGAAAACAGAACTAATAAATTTATTGCTTAAAGCAGAAATAGTTAGGAACAACGAAGTAGAAAGGGCCTTGCATTATGAATCTGGCTCTTCTCTTGTAGAAAGACTTTTGTCTCTGGGGTATGGTAACGAAGGAGATGTATTTAGTATAATACAGAATAAATTAAAATTAGTCGTAGTAAAGTCTGAAACTCTCAAAAATATACCCAAGAATGTTATAGATATAATACCTAGGGAAATCGTAGAAAAACACCATATA
>JBAXWW010000143.1:0-4255 GCA_037128215.1 bacterium
AACATTCGCATTCATCGTTTTTCTAAAAGCATCCCCTATTAAATTTGTTATTGGATAATCAACAACAATATGTCCGTCTTTTTCTTCTGGTTTATTATTTAAAACCTCTCTCGAACCATCCCAAACATATGTTTTTTTGATTCCATCACCATTCACATAGCTATTATCAAAAACATCTACAAGAAGGTGTTTATATCTATCAGGAACAGGCTCATTTTTTAGATAATTTTTTATGAAGTCTCTAGTCGCAAGATCTTCCTTTAAGTCTGAGTCTATTTTTATTGTTTTAAATTTATTATATACAAAAAAACCTTTTTCAGGATCATACGGCAGAGTAAAATGCTTTATTTCCTGATTTTTATCCAAGCTACTTATAACAGGAACAGGCTCTCCGTCTGCATTTTTTATAATATTAAAATCAGAAAAGTGTTCATGACCGTGTAAAACCAGGATGTTTTTTCCACTTATCTTTTGTATAAAGTCATTAAGCGTTTGGCAACCTTCTGCATGCGTCCTGTAATCCAGATGAGCAAGTATGAGAATGTTAGTGATATTATTTTGTTTTATAATATTAGGAACAAGTTCATTGTAGCTATCACTAGGCGCTTCAAAAGAAAGTTCCTTATTCACTCTTGCGTCATGATTAATTGTTTGTGTAGTAAAGCCAAGAATCAGAATCTTTGTCTTACCATACTGTATTATTTTATACCTTGGATATGGATGTTTACCTGTACTTTTGTCTACTATATTTGTACCTATTGCTGGCAACTTATAAGCCTTTATTACATCATTCAAATGTTTAACACCGTAATGTATTAAATCATGATTTCCTATGGCAGCAGCATCGCTATATTTACCCCACAACTCATAACCTATACGGTTTTGATAGAACCCCCAAATAGGGTATCCTCTAGGTTCATCTCCGCCAAAAAGAAATAATGGTAGAGTTTCTGGTTGGTTTTTAACCTGATTAATATAGTGTACTATCTTACTTATTTTATTAGTATATCCATGAGGATCAGTATTATATATAAGATCAAGTTGTTTGATTACTTTAGAGTCTGGTATTTCTGTTTTAAGATAATAATAACCGTTCTGATCTAAGAGGTAATCCTGTGCAAATATTTGAAAAGCAAAGCCTAATAGAAGTAATAAAAAAATATATCTTTTGAAAGAGCTCAAAGCAACCAACCTTTAACACTGTTAAGTAAGTGCAGTTTATTTTACTAAAGCAGCTTTTCTTTGTTCTATATTTATCTTAAATTTTTGTAATATATTTGCTTCTCTCAACAAATAGCCTGGTCCTTTTCCGATATTTTCATATTCTCTCATTAATTGTGTTATGTTTTTCAAGTAAACAGCCTCTCCATTTATAGAACTTCCTTCTATCAACATAATAATTTCTTCCATAAAAAGACGTGTAGATATGCTTTTTTCTGTCGCTATACCTTGATGCATCCTTTCGAAAAAAAGGTTGACAAGCTCACTTGTATTAGAATTGCCACTAACACCTAATGTCAGTGCCATTAGATTTTTTGCATCCTTCTTTTTAAGATACTTAGAATACCTTTCTACAAACCCATCAGTTTCAACTAATGAGGGCATCTGTGAACGAGGAATAGTCTCTAATAAGATTTCCTCTAATTCTTCTTGTAAATTATTATCAAGTGCTACAAAAAGAAACATACTACCATTTAATATTTTATGACTACTATCAAAGACATTAAAGTCTTCAAAAAAATGCCCATTACTATTAAAAGAATTTTTAAGGTTAAAAACATCTGTAAGGCGAACACCCTCACATTCTTCTACCCTCATAATACCACCATAAAAAGACCAATCTTTTGCTGCAGACAAAAGAGAGGCACTATAACTATAAACAGGTTGCCTTACTTTAACAAAAATCATTCCATTTGTTATATTAGGAAAATTTTCAATAAGAGGTCTAGAAAAATTCAAATAACCGTGTCCTTCTAGTTGAGAAGAAGAAAAACCTCCTGACTGTGATTCTGTTCTATATATGGTTTTATCACCTGTTTTTTTCTCAACATTATCTTTTAAAAATGCAATAATTTTGTCTATCCTTTCTGAATATTCTGGATGAAGAGTTCTGTATTCTTTAACAAAAGACTCTAAATCGTAAGATTGACAACACAATGTATTAGAAAAAACAACAGACACAGACATTAACAACAAAATTCTCTTTAACATAACCGTGAAATCCCCCAATTGCTTTTTATTTATAGATACTGCTATTTTACTGTAAGAGAGTTTCTCTCAAAGATTTGTTGTTTCATTTCAATTAATTTCAAATCAAAGAAATCCTTCTTATTTTGGCCTTGAGCAATACTTATATCCTTCATCGATGATGCTATCTTTTTCAAATACGCTGCATCACCATTTCCACTCTGCATAACAAGCTCAATCACCTGATCTGTGAAAAAATGTTGAATAAGCTCTTTGTCTTTAGGTAAAGAAAAATCCGATACTTCTTCAATTTTATTCAATAACTCATCTATTAAAACATGTGTACTAGGCTTACCTTCAAGACCAAGCCTTACAGTAAGATAATTTTTTGCATCCCTTCTCTTTTCATAATTACTGTATAAATTTAAAAACTTGTCATCCTCTAATAATTTTGGTAGCTCTTCTCTTGGTATAGTCTCCAAAAGAATATCTTCTAGTTCATTTTGCTGTTGAGCATCTAGTGTCGCAAAGACAAACATCTTACCTGTTAATATTTTTGTCTTATCACCCATAAATGTAAAATCTTCATAAAATCTTCCACTCGAACTGATAGAATTTTTAAAATTAAAAACATCAGTAAGAGACCTTCTTTTATCTCGCTCCAAAGCACGTATTACACCCATAATATGAAAAGACGACGCATTGTACAATCTAGAGACATCAATACTATTAGAAGGTGTTTTTAACTTAACAAATAAAAATCCACCTCTGACATCACTAATATCGGCATTTCCCATCAAGTCATTATTTGACAAAGGACCCATATGGGTCAAACCTTTCTGTGACACACCTTCAAAAGACCTAGCACTAAAATTATTTCTAAGAAAATCTATAACTCTGTCCACTCTCTCTGAATATTCTGGATAAACAGTCTTATATTCTTCAGCAAAAGAATTTAAAGTGTAACATCTCTGAGTTTGAGCAGATAATGTACTAGAAAAAGTAATACAAATAGACATTAACAATAACATTTTTTTTATATCAAAAGTAACTCCTTTAATTTTTTGCAACAATATTGATATCAAAACTAATCAATATTTATCAAGTATTATTTTAATAGTTCACCAAACTTTCACACAAGACAGTACAAAGACTAAGGCCTGTGCAAGGCCTTAGTCTTAATTATTAAATAAACTAAAATTTAATCTATCTTTGCAAGCTTCTCATAGAATTTTCTTTTTCTTTCTACTTCTTTTGCTGCATCTGCAAAAACCTGATCAACTTCATTAGCAGGTAATATGTTGCTTAACGCTTTAAATCTTCCCTCTGTCTTTACATAGTCTTTTATATAATCCATCGTAGGAGCTTTTGATTCCCATACAAATGGATTTTTCCCTTCGTTAGCTAGTAGAGGATTATACCTGTATAGAGGCCAGTAGCCACATTCAACAGCTTTTCTTTCCTGTTCCTGTGAGTAACGCATATTGATGCCATGATTGATACATGGGCTATAAGCGATGATTATAGATGGCCCAGGATAATTCTCTGCTTCCACTATGGCTTTTATAGCCTGATTTCTATTAGCACCCATCGCTATTGAAGCAACATATACATAACCATAGCTCATTGCCATAAGACCAAGGTCTTTTTTAGATATTCTCTTGCCTGATGTAGCAAACTTAGCAGTAGCTCCTATCGGCGTAGATTTAGATGACTGACCACCTGTGTTTGAATAAACTTCTGTATCTAGTACAAGAATATTCATGTCTCTTCCCATTGCAAGGACATGGTCAAGACCGCCGTAGCCGATATCATACGCCCAACCATCTCCACCAAAAGCCCAGAAAGATTTTTTACCTAAATGGTCTTTAAGTTCATTTATGCTATTAACTAGATCAAGAGCAGTACCCTTTGCTGTTTTTAACTCTTTATCCAACAAGGCTTCTACCTTTCTAGTATCTGATAAAGATTTCCATGAATCATCTTTAGTAGAGATAAGATCTTTTAAGACTGTCTTAAACTCTCCTGATATTCCATCTGTTTCTATTGCTGTATTTATATGAGTAAA
>JBAXWW010000144.1:0-4184 GCA_037128215.1 bacterium
GTTCAATAGAAACAAGCACCATACTTATATCAGCTATGAACTTTTTTATGCTATCCCTTATACAGAATATATCAACATCCTTAGAATAAAAAATCACCAAAAAAAGATTTTTACTTACAGGAGAAAGGACTATCCGCCCCTTTGAACCATCAAGCCAGACAAAGAAAGACTCATCTTTTGTACCTGAGAACAAAGCCAATAAACTGTCTGAATTAAAAAGAACCCTAATGGCTGAATCAGACATTACATTTGAGTCAAGATTACCACATTCAGCAGCAATAGTGCCCTTTTCATCAAATATAGCAATACCAACAGCATTAGTTGATAAGTATAGATTTTCTATAATAAACTCTAACTTCTTTATTGATCTATCTAGCATAGAACTTCCTGTCTTTCCTCTAAAGCTCTGCTAAGCGTTACATCATCGACATAATCTATACTTGCACCAGCAGGAACACCCCTAGCTAATCTGGATATCTTCACTGTTAGACCTTGTACTGCTCTAGCAATAAATAATGTAGTCGCATCACATTCAACACCAGGGTTGAGCGCAATAATTATTTCTTCAACACTAAAGTCTTTCACTTTCTTTACCAGGGTAGGAATATTAATATCATCAGGACCTATACCATCCAGCGGACATATAATTCCGTGTAGCACATGATAAATACCCTTAAAGCCACCTCTTTCCATAACAAAAACATCCTGAGGTTTTTGTACTACGCAAATACTTTTTGTATCTCTTGAATAATCAGAACAGATAGAACAGTCTCCGTTATTTACAGAATAGCCATAACAAGCAGGACATGTTTTTATTTCTTTTTTTGAATTTAAAATACAAGTGGAAAGATCTGAGACCTGGTCCAAGTCCATATCAATTATATGAAAAGCAAGACGTGTAGCACTTTTTATACCCATGCCTGGGAGTCTGTTAAGGCCTCTTGCTAACTTTTCTATCGGTTCAGGGATATTACTCATCATTCCCTCTCTATTTTAAATACGTCAGAATAGTTTAACCTTTTTAACTTTTGCAGAGAACATATTTATGGCGTTTTTTACCATTTCCTTTTCAACTAATGCCTTCTTTTTTAGTTCTTCGCTTGCCATCCTCTGCATAAGGACATTACTTCGTATATCCAGCATATATATATTACCGCATAGTTCGTGAATAGTATCCTGTATTAGTTTTAGATACTCTGCTTTTTTACTTTGGATCTTGGATAAAGTTTCTGGTGAATCTGAATAATCTATAACAACAGTACGACCCTGATGTATACCTATGAATTTTCCTCTAGCCAGTATATCGCTTAGCTCAATATCTCTTTTTGATATTATTTGGATAACCTGGTGCCAGTCTAGATTATTGTTTTTTTTTTCGACCTGCGTTGCTGGGGTAGCTATGTTAACATTTTTTATAGAACTTATAAGTTCTTCTATGCTACTGTTAGACGGTTTATTACACATAGAGATCAAACCAACTTCAAACAGCAATATCGCGTAGGAAGATCTAGAAATATCTTCTGCCATTTTATTAGCCATATAAAACCATTGCTCTATATCTAAAGCAGAAGCTTTAGGCGCCATTGCTTCTAATTCTTTTAGTTCATAGTCAGGAAGAGTGTCTGACAAGAAATCTGATAGACCACTCTTAACAAATAATAACTCTTTTAATATCTCTATTATCGTCTCTGATATTTTTTCCACATCATACGCTTCAGTAAATAGTTTTTTAGATAAAGAGATACATTTTTTTGTATCATTTTCTACAATGCCTTTAACTATATCGAACACAATATTTCTATCGATAAAACCAAGAATGGATTGAACCTGGTTGTGATCAAAACTCTTACCAGCAAAAGAAATAACCTGATCTAGTATCGATAATGAGTCCCTTAAACTACCTTTTGCCTCTCTAGCAATGGAAGTAAGAGCCTGTTTAGAAGCTGTTATGCCTTCTTTTTCTACAATAGTAGATATGGTTGCAACTATATCGTCGATAGAAAGCTTTTTAAAATCAAAAGACTGGCATCTGCTTACTATAGTCTGGGGAATTTTTTGTGGTTCGGTCGTAGCAAAAATGAAGAAGCCATGAGCTGGTGGTTCTTCCAGGGTCTTTAACAAGGCATTAAAGGCTGAGTTGGACAGCATATGTACTTCGTCTATGATGTATATTTTGTATTTCGCACTAAATGGAGGATATGTGATGTTTTCACGTAAATCTCGTATTGATTCTACACCATTGTTAGAGGCTCCGTCTATTTCCTGTATATCTATCGCTGCGCCCTTTGTTATCTCTAAGCAACTAGTACATTCGTTACATGGCTCTCCGTCCTTTTGGTTTGGACAGCAAATAGCTTTAGCCAAGATTCTTGCAACAGATGTTTTACCTACTCCTCTGGAACCAGAAAAAATATAAGCAGAGGCAAGTCTGTCGTTCAATATAGAATTTTTTAGGGTTTTTACGACGTGGTCCTGTCCTTTTACGTCTTCAAAACGGGAAGGTCTCCATTTTCTGGCAAGTACCTGGTAGGATGACACTATCTCACCTCGTTGTTAAAACTTTTTTTGGCAACTGGTGGAAACACGCGGAACACACAACTTACCGCTGCTTCCTTTCGGACCTGACGGGGTTCGAAGGGCTCACGCTGTCGCCGTGCCAGTCACCGTGTGTAAGGATTTATCAAAAAATAGTAGTACATACAAGGGGAAATATCTTTATAGCAACTTTCTGCTCAATATTATACTAAGCTCAGCTCGTATTGAACCTCGTTACTTTGCTAAAAAATTATAAACTCAGGTACAACACTAAAATGTTCTAAAAGAATTAGACTAAGGCTTGTAAAGACAAACAAGGATAGTTTCTATTTGATAAAAATAATTTTGCCTTATATAATGTTTAGAGTAATCTTCAAAAAAATGGAGGGTCCATGAAAAGTAGAAAAAAATTAGTTACATTAGTTTTGTTACTTACATCGGTGTTAACATTCTCCTCATGTTTAAATCAAAATGGTTCAGGTCAAAATAATTCTGTTCAGGGAATAAACCCTATAAATACAACAACAGCTCAGACAACCGGTATACATGTTTATGTAGCTGGATCTGAAATGAGTGGTACAGGCAAATACGTTGCTATGTACTGGAAGGATGGTGCTCCAGTTCTTCTTACTCCTGCAAATTCAACACAAAATTCTTTGGCCAATTCAATTTTTGTTCTTGGCTCTGATGTTTACGTTGCTGGAATGGACGGTCTTCGTGATGGCAACCCTAGCACATCTAAATATTGGAAAAATGGCGTTGCTGTAAACCTTACAAATGGGACTACAGCATCCGAAGCTAAGTCAATATTCGTTTCTGGATCAGATGTTTATGTGGCTGGATTTGAACGTAATAATTCTGGAAACTTTGTTGCTAAATATTGGAAAAATGGTGTGGCAACTCTTCTTGGAACTGGGACAACTAATTCATGGGCCATGTCAATATTTGTTTCTGGCTCTGATGTTTATGTTGCTGGATTTGAACACAATAATAATATAGAGGTTGCCAAGTATTGGAAGAATGGTGTTGCTGTAAATCTTACGGATGGAACACGTCTTGCTTTTGCAAATTCAATATTTGTTTCTGGTTCAGACGTTTATGTTGCTGGTTATGAAACCAATAGTAATGGAAAGACGGTTGCTAAGTACTGGAAAAATGGAACAGAAACAATTCTTACAGATGGGACACGCGATGCAGAAACTTATTCAATCTTTGTCTCTGGTTCAGACATCTACGTAGCTGGACATGAAAAAGTAGTTGGTGGTAGTGATAATATAGCTAAATATTGGAAAAATGGTGTGGCAACAGATCTTACAACAGGAGCAGGAGGAGCCATAACTTATTCCTCTTCAATAGTTGTTTCAGGTTCAGATGTTTACGTAGCTGGAAGATCTGAGGTTATTCCTCTTTCAGGAAGATCAGTAACCTGCTGGAAAAACACTGAGCCAACAACACTTACAGATGGACTAGCAGTAGATTCTATTCCTGGTTCTGTATTTGTAACAAACTAGAGCTATAGTTCAACAATTTCGATATCGTCAGACTCCTTGTTGTTTCCATAACCCCTGACAATAATGCCAAGGGTAGTGTCTGTTTTTTTTATTATTTTCTCACTCTCTTCATTGCTTACGGCAAATATCAGCTTGGCC
>JBAXWW010000145.1:0-4148 GCA_037128215.1 bacterium
ATGCAAAAGTAATAAAGAGTATTTTATTTGTGGCTTTAAGATCATCATATGTAAAAGTTGCAGTCACTGAAGATTCCTCTGATGATATCGAGCTTGGAGAAGCAGAAGACTCACGATTATGTGCTGTTCCACATGATAACAAAGCTATTGCACAAAAAAGAAGCAAAACAATTTTTGTTAAATTTTGCAATTTAGCCTCTTGGTTACTACTTCAATATAAACATTATATCCTATTAAATCTTTTTTGTCAAGAAATATTAGTCAATACTAATCAGGCTTCAAGCCTTTCTATAAAGAAGCAATTATTGCTGTGGACATGCTAAGCCAGGCATATAGTTATTAAACAAAGAATTTAGAGCTAGTTGGACATAAAGAGCATCTGTAGCATTTATAGAAAACAGACCACCACTAGCATTAACATCCGCCAAAGCAGGTTCAAAAACATCTAGAGGTAGGCCAACGGTATATTTTTTTATATATAGAGGGTCATTACAATCCAAATAACCATTCTTATTAACGTCACCTATAAAAGAACCTGCACTAAAGTCGTTTACGCATCTTTGTCCAGATTCATTGAAAATTATAGTTGCTGCAATAGCTGATATAACTATAGGCGTATTAACTAGATCGGTAAAAAGCTGAACCTCATCCTTTACAGCTTGTAGATTATCACAAGTCCTTAAGGCAGTAACACAGGCTGAGTTGTACTTTAGTAAATCTCTTTCAATTATTAATTTATCTTGTACTGTTACAGCTCCGTCATTATCTAAGTCATATTTTGTGTCATACGCAAATGTAATAAAAAGTATCTGATTAATAGCTTTAAGATCATCACATGTATAAGTCGCAACAGCACCAGGATCTACTGGTATTACAGAACTTGGAGGAGGTGTTTCTTCCTTAGGATTATGTGTTACCTTGCATGACGAGAATGATATTACAAAAAAAATAGCCAAAACAATTTGTATTAATCTTTTCATTTTACACCTCTAAAATTATTTCAATAGTTGCATTATAACACGTGATGTGTTTTTTGTCAATATTTTAATTTTCAAGATATAAAACTAGCTACAAGTACAACCAATGAAGTAAAGCAGAAGCTATATCTTGCCCTGATTTGCTATTGTTCCTTTTGAAGAGACTATATTTGATATTTTCTTATCTTTATCCCATACAAAGGTACCAACAATATTCTCTGGAGCTAATGGTGTAAAACTACTAATATCTGATGTGTGGTCAGTCAAAAAATCGTAGGACAGGAACGTAGTATAATTCTTTCTATCATCAAAAAACTTCACTTTATCTACGTTAGTAATCCTACCACCTACAGAAGTAACTACATATTTAACCGGTGCGGCATATCTTTTAGGATCAACACCAGGTTCCCTGTCCATTGATATCTCATAAGTTTCAAAAAAATCATTATTGCAGAATTCACCAAGATTCTCTTGGTCAAGTATAGGAATATTGGCACGAAGACTTTCCTTTTCAATTCCATCTTTTGGATCACGCTCAGGGACAGTCACAGTAATATAGGTTGGTAACATTGTCTCTTTAGGAAAAAAAGCAGCACACTCCTCTACCTGAGATTTGTCTGGCACCAACTTAACCTGATAAGCTTTATTTGTACTTACAGCTATGGTCTCTTCACTTTGTTTTTTCGGGTCATTTATTTCAAAAGTTTTAGGTGAATACGAACCAATCTTTATTTTTGTTACAACATAGTACTTACGTTTAGGATCATACTTGCCGTCCTTAACATCCTTATCAATCTTGTCAATTCTAGCTTGCTCTTCTTTTGCCTCTTTTTTCCTTTCTCTGTTAGCCTGTCTTACACCCTGATCATAACCACGACCCTCTTTACCAAAATCTGGACATCCTAATGCCCCACCATTTTTTGAATTATTATGAGAGGCCCATACTTTCGCCCTATAAGATTCTTTAGCATTAGCAACTGCAAGCACGTGTTTGCAACTTTTAGATACGAATTTTCCCTCAAACTGTTTATTAAAATCAATTGCAACAGAATTAGGAGACATCTTGAATAGTTCTCCATTAGAACGTGGAGCAACTTGCTCTTTTATAGGATCCTTATCTTTATCCTGTGATGTAATCATTTTTTTGCTGTTTTTCCCATCACCTGGTTCATAGGCATAATCTGATTTACATTCAGATACTCCTCTTATGTCGTTCAATGATACTTCATCTACGCAAGCCTTAAAAAACACCCTTTGTGCTGGATAATATAAAGAGCCCATTACATTCTGAGAGGTATTCACAGACCCACAAACAATTTGGACACCTGGTTCACAAAATGTTTTTTTAGCAGCATCTGAAAATAGGTTAAAAGACAACAAAGAAAAAAGTGTGAATAGAGCTAACTTTTTGATCATTTTATTACTCCTCAATCTTATGCTCTGCTACTACCATAAAATAATATCACTTATATCCTATGACGCCAGATTTTTTTTAAAAGCAGATACTGCAGCAAAGTATATGGGAAGCGGGATAAAAAAAGCCCTCTGTAACCTCAGAGGGCCTGTTAAATGCTATTTTTTTAATTCTGTGTATCTAAAAATGGCTGCACCCGACAGCCTTATAACAGGAATAGTATCAGAATAGCTGTTAAGCACAAGTCAGAAAAGAACCTTAAACTCTGATGGTCTTATAGCTTCTTGATATAGAAAATCGCATATCTTTGAGGATTAAGACTCCATATTTCAAGAATGATACTTCACTGTTGAAAAAACCCCAAAAAACAGTTTTTTTACAGCGACAAACAAGAAGCGTTTAACTGGTTTTAGCTATTTCGAGACCTGTTAAACGGTTTAATTGGTTTTTAGTGGATATAAAACTGGCTCCAATTCAAAGCCTTATCACAGGGAAAGTATCATTATTCTGTCCAATTTGTCCAGATTCTTAAAGGATTAAAGCTGTTAACTATTTGATTTTTTTGATTTTTACCCTGGTACAACACAGACGACCGGACAAGCCGTTTTTAATTGTAATTAATTGTTTTGAAACTCATAGAATTTAAAGATAAACATCTATGGTTATAAACTTTTTAACCAAAGAGATATTAATGCCTGTTCTTAGATCAAAAATAATAACACTTTTAAATGAACTGAAAGTGCATGAAGAAGGAATGAGATTCCAGGCTCTAGCAGTCATTCTTGCAAAACAAACATGGCCCGAACTTATTGCCCAAGAACGTAGAGGTGATCTTGGTGCTGATGCAATATCAAAGGACAAAGCCTTGGCTTGTTCAATAACGGCTGATCTAAGTAAAATCAAGACGGATGCTGAAAAAATTAAAAAAAATTACAGCGATGTTAAAGAACTTATTTTTGCTACTTCTGAGATAGTTACAGGAACAACAGCAAAACTATGGAGAGATAGTATACAAGACGAATTTGGTTATAATTTAATTATTATATCAAGAGAAGAAATTATTTCTTCTTTAATGGATCCGAAGAATGCTTCTCTGTGTCGTAGTTTCGATATAGAGGCACCAATAGAGCCAGACAGAGCAGAAATTATTAATAAAGTACGAGACCTTGCTATCGCTTTATCAAAAAGCTATTTAGATCAGCCACTGCTTTTAGGCAAACCATTATTGAATTTAAACATGACGGTAGGTGACAAGACTGAACATTCAGAAAAAACTTTTTTGTCATTTAATAATATCAAAACCGAGCTTGCTTGTGGTCGTAGAATCATACTTGAAGCACCTGCTGGAAGAGGCAAAACGACTACATTGATACAACTAGCGAATAAAGATAACCAAACAGGGAATATCTATTTTTATATCGATTTGTCATCATGGTTTCTTTCTGGTCTTGATATTTTAGGTTATATTGCGCAACTACCAAACAGTATGGCAAGTGGCGTTGATGCTCAAATACTTGCTCAGGCTTACGAATTCGAAAATTTCTCTTTCCTTTTAAATGGATGGAACGAAATTTCCAATAACTACTCTGAAGATGCCTTTATAAAATTACAGCAACTAGAAAGAAATTTCCCTAAAGCCGGTATTATTATAGCTACTCGAAATCACTACATTACACCTCCGTTGCCTGGGTCTTTACGAATTGAATTGCTTCCATTCGAAAGGACACAACGAAATCAATATTTAGATAAAGTTCTTG
>JBAXWW010000146.1:0-4142 GCA_037128215.1 bacterium
CACTTACTGGTGTGATTACAGGCGCAGCTACTGTGAGGTTATATATATTTTCTGCTACATCACTATTTTGCATCTGACTCTTTATACCTATTGCCTTTACAGTTGTATTAGCTGATATCGTAAATAGCCCAGTATAATGGGTTGAAGATGACGTTGGACTACTACCATCCGTCGTGTAATAAAGTTCTGCTCCATCTGTTGAACAAGCTATCGTTACATCCTGATCATTGTTATAAGTTTCAGAAACTGGACTTATGCTTGGTGTTGATACCTTTGCATAGTTTATTAAATAAGCGTCACTGGATACTTCACTATTACTCCAGCCATCCTTGACTGCTATTGCCTTGATTGTTTCATTATTTCCATGACCTGATACGACTACTGGTGTTGAATATACATTTGATGACGTGCTAGGATCTGTTCCATCTGTTGTGTAATATATTGTTGATGAGCCTGTATCTGTGCTTATCGTTACCTCAGTATCTATAGAATAACTTCCACTAGATGGACTCATCACTGGTTTTACTACCTTAAGAACATAGTCATTACTTGCTACATCGCTATCTTCCATCTGATCCTTGATCGCTATTGCCTGGACAACCTTCGTTGTAGAAATTGTAAACATACCTGTATATAAACTTGAAAACATCGTTGGGGGACTGCCATCTGTTGTGTAATAGATCTGAGCATCAGATACTGAACTACTAATAGTTATATCTTGATTCGTGTTATAAACTCCAGAAACAGGACTTATTAAAGGTGTAGGTATTTTTGCATAATTTATTACATACTCTTCGCTAGCAACTTCACTATTACTCATTCCACTTTTTGTAGCTATTGCATTGATTGTTTCACTATGTGTAACAGTTATAGTTCCAGAATAAACAGTAGAAGAAGAACTAGGTGTTGTTCCATCTGTTGTATAATATATCGTCGACCCAGCTGTCTCTGTGCTTATTGTTACTGTTTGATTTGAAGAATATGTTCCACCAGATGGTGACATAACAGGTATAGAAACAGAGGAGGTACTATTTGATGAACCTTTTTCATCATCTCTAAAAATCTTACACGAAGACACAACGATCATTAATAGAGAACTAAGAAGAAATACTTTTATAAGTCTTCTGTTCACAACAGAGGTACCTCAAGAGTACTTATCGGACTACTAATTAAAGACATTAATACGTATATAAATACCTATTAATAATAGATAGTAGTCTTAATTAAATTATATCAAAAAAAACAATATATGTCAATTAAAAACTATTCTAATCAACGGAAAGTAAACTTATCAAGAGTAAATCATCTCCATTTTGTCTTTGAATCGAGCCGCCATCACTTCTTTTAGTTTTTTATTCACTGTGTTTACAAGATCAGGATCATTATCAACGACCCTTTGTGCTTCGTTCCTTGCTATTACTAGAGTATCTATGTCCCTAAGCAGGTTCCCTACTCTAAAGCCAGGTATTCCATGCTGACGAGTTCCTAAGAATTCTCCTGGTCCTCTTATTGCAAGGTCTTCTTCTGCTATTTTGAAGCCATCATCAGTAGCTACCATAATGCCAAGACGCTTTTGTGCTACTTCTGTAAGATGAGTATCAACCATCATGATACAAACACTTCTGGATTCTCCGCGCCCAATTCTTCCTCTTAACTGATGTAATTGTGATAAACCAAATCTCTCAGGATGTTCTATAAACATTATTGTAGCATTAGGCACATCTATTCCAACTTCAACAACTGTAGTAGAAACAAGAAGATGAATTTTACAATCCTTAAAATCTTTCATAACAGCGTCTTTTTCTTCCTGACGCATTTTTCCATGTAAAAGTCCAACTCTATATTCTTTAAAATACTCACTCAAATGTTTAGCTGAATCCTTTGCATTCTTTAACATTATTTTTTCACTTTCTTCTATCAATGGATAAACAAAATAAGCCTGTCTTCCTTTCTCTAATTCAGTCCTTACAAAATCATAGACAACTTTTCTTTTATTTTCATAAACAAGTTTTGTAATAATAGGTATCCTACCGGCAGGTTTTTGATCTATTATGGAAATGTCAAGATCACCATACAGCGTCATGGATAAAGTTCTTGGTATCGGAGTGGCGGTCATAACAAGTATATCAGGATTACCCTTATTTATAAGATGGAGTCTCTGCTCAACTCCAAAACGATGTTGTTCATCAACTATTACAAAAGCAAGATTTTTAAAGGCAACATCTTCCTGTATTATTGCATGTGTACCTATAACAAATTTAATTTTTCCAGATTCAATATCTTTTTTCATCTTCAATTTTTCGGCTTTATTTATGGAGCTAACAAGTAAACAAGATTCAAAATCATCTCCAAATATTTTCTTAAAACTTTTATGGTGCTGCTCTGCCAATATTTCTGTAGGAGCCATAAGTGCGGACTGGTAACCATTCATCATCGCTATAAGTGCACAATAAAAGGCAACTATCGTTTTACCTGAACCAACATCTCCTTGTATGAGCCTATTCATCGGTTCATCTTTTTTCATATCATTTATAATTTCTGAGATAACTTTTTTTTGTGCAGCTGTCAGAGAAAAAGGCATTTTACTATCTAATGTTTTTATATAATCAGGTTTTATATCAAAACTTATACCTTTTCTTTTTTTTATTCCCTTTCTTCTTAGGGCAAGTGCTAGTTCAAAAATAAAGAACTCATCAAATACCAGCCTCTTTTGCCAGTTTGTTCTAAAATCCTTAAGATACTCAATATTCTGTGATGAAGAAGGGAAATGTGTTTCTCTAAAACTATTCTTTAGGTCTGGTAAATTAAGTCTTTCTATTACCTCTAATGGCATAAAGTCTTCTATTCCAGACGTAAATGCTTCAACAAGGTTGAACATGATCCTTCTTATAGTCTTCTGCCCAAAGCCCTCTGTTTCTGAATAAATAGGAACTATTCTGCCATAGTGTATTTTATCTTCTGTATCATTCCCCTCACCAGCTACTTCTATATCAGGATGATGTATTTCTACCCTTCCACTATATATACTAACCAGGCCTGATACAAAAACCTTTGCTCCTGGTTTTAAAAAATTAAGCATATAGCGTTCATTAAAATTGAACCACTTACAATAGACGTTCCCAGTTTTGTCTCCAACTTTTACTGATAAGATTTTTCTTCTGCTTTTTTTTAATGGGATCAAGTCTACATCTAATATTTCTGCTTTGAATAGACCATACTCTAAAGGTTTTAGTTCTGATATTGTTAATAGCTTGCTTCTGTCTTCATATGTTCTTGGAAGGAAATAAAAAGCGTCTTCTACAGTCTCTATCTCTTTACGTTTTAACAGGACGGCCATTTTTGGGCCCACCCCTTTAACGTATTGTATAGGTGTAGAACCGCCCTTTTTATACATATTCTATTTTTAGTATCTCGTATTCAATTTCTCCCTTAGGAGATTTAACAACAACGATGTCTCCTTCTAATTTGCCTATCATAGCTCTAGCTATAGGAGACATAATGGATATCATTCCCTTAGACACGTCAGCTTCATCCTGACCTACTATCTGATATTTTATTTTTTCATCGGTTTCTATATTTAACATTGTTACAGTAGCACTAAAAACGATCTTATCCGTCTTAAGAGTAGATGGATCTATCACTTGGCAATCAGCAAGCCTAGAAGATATTTCTGCTATCCTGCCCTCTACAAAACTTTGTTTTTCTTTAGCTGCAGAGTATTCAGCATTTTCGCTAAGATCACCATGAGCGCGTGCTTCTTCTATTGCTTTTATAACAATGGGCCTTTCCACTTCTTTAAGTTTTTTTAGTTCAGCCTCTAATTGCATTTTTCCCTTAACAGTTATAACAGCCAAGTGAATATCCTCCGTTAATTATAATTTGATCTTTGGTTGTTCACTATAAATATCTTTTATAGGGACATGCAAATATTCTTCTACCTTAATTTTCATCAGAGCCAGCTTCATCATAAATGATCGATGATACATCTTTGTCATATTTCTTATCTTGTTTACTTCTGATTCTATATAATTCCTGCAATCCTGGTCATGGAAACAAAAACCTCTAGAAAATATATATCCTCTTTTTACTGGTATTAATCTTCCCTGAAAAACATCACCTTTATTTACAAAACCCAGAACGTA
>JBAXWW010000147.1:0-4131 GCA_037128215.1 bacterium
ATAGTTCATCAAAGATCACATTGTTTATATAATCTCTTTCAATCTTATTAGGGATTATAACTTTAATCCCATATTTTTCTAGACGCTTACGATAAAAATCCTGCTCCATAGTGTATGATGTTCCCAGCAAGGCAATAGTCTTTAATCCACTCTTTTTTACTTTTTCTCCTGTTGCATCTGCGATGTGGATAAATGGAATTTTTACTTTTGTTTGAAGCATATCTGCTGTTGAGTTCATAGTGTTGGAGGCTATTACTATAAAATCTGCTCCTCCATGTTTAAGCCTCTGAGCAGCGTCTATCATAGTCTTTTTTAAAGGTTTCCAATCACCTTTGTCTGCTAATCGTTCCTGTTCAGAAAAAGATCCAAATTCAATGGAATACATAAGTATTTTTGCCGAATGCAGACCACCAAGCTTTTCTTGGACCATTTCATTCATTAGTCGGTAATATTCGTTCGAAGACACCCAGCTTACACCTCCAATAATGCCAATTGTTTTCATTTCAGTATCTGAGTTGTTCTTTTCTTTGGTATTAGAAGAAGCAATAACTGTTGTAGAAATTATGAGTATTATAGTAAGGATAAAAATTTGATTAAACCTTATCTTCATGTTTTACCTCTATCGTCAATTTTACGGTATGGCTCATTATTAGTCTAGTCTATAGTAGTCTAGTTGTTATTATCGGGTGTTGTAATAAAAAATAAACGATGGAGTCTATTAAAGATAAGACTCCCATGCCTATAAAAACCCATGTTGTTAGTTTTATATTCAATAGCTTTGCTTTGTCGTGTAGCTTATCTTCTGTGTCATTGATACCATTTCTCATAAAAATATAGATACCAAATATAATAATCATTGGTAGCGCGTATCCAAAATTATATAATAGTAAGCATGATGATACAGTAATAATTCTTATGTTGAACAAGACCAGCTTACCCAGCACAGCTATATAAGGTACAGAGAAAGGGAAGGATGTTATGGAAATAAAAATTCCTATTACAAAGGCCAAAAAAATGTTCATGTGTTTAAGTTTTGAAATAATGATATTTTCAAAAGGTGGTGTTACAGAATTTTTCTTTTTTTTATAGTAAATGTAACCGATAATTATTAATATAAGTCCTACGAACAACTGTAGTTTATAATAAAAACTATCTGACATTTTCTTAGTTGATGGTATCAAAACATCTAGTATGGTCTTTAATTTGTCCAATGTTTTATAACCAATAAGCCCGCATAAAAAATATGAAGATAAAAGTCCGGTAAGATAAGACAAAGAATTGCGAACTGGGTTGAAAGTCGTGAACATTAACACAAATATAATGATCTGTTGTGTCGTTGCTAGACTGTCAAATATAGAGGCCATTAATATAAAAAATATTTGTTCTTTCATTTTGGATCCATTAAATATTGCAGATAGAAGCCCTCGTAGATTTAACTCATTTGAGGGCTTGTATCTAAGTCTTTTACAAACTTCTAGTCTTATCTCTTGTGGTGGCTTCGCATCTTAGCCAATTTTTCTTTACATGCAGGAGTCAACTTTTCTTCATTGGCTTTTAAACATTTTTTAATTCTTCCTTTGCCTTTCTTAACGCCAGAACAGAATTGTTCTTTGTCAGCCTTACAAGGACCTCCTTTTATTTCCTGCTTTGCAGGAACTGCTGGATTGACAGCAGGGTCAGCAGCATAAGCAAATCCAGCTACAAAAATAAACAATGTTGCTAGTAAAAATGTTTTCTTCATACTAAAACCTCCTTTAAGTTATCTCTCTAATGTATTGCATTATACCACGCTGAACATTATGGGAGCATTACGGAACAAGAAAACGCTTTGTATGTAAGTTTGCTACTAAATTGACAGAAACATTTTAGAATCATATAAAAGTGAACGAGAAGTATACATAGGAGTTGCTATGATAAAAAGTAGAATCATTTATACATTATTGTTGGTGCTTTTTTTAGGCTCATGCTCCAAACATAAGCCTTTTGAATTAAAAGAAGGTGATCTTTTGTTTCAAGACTTAGATTGTGGCCCGGTTTGTGATGCCATAGAGGAGGTGACTCCTGGTGTTGATGGTGCAAGGCTTTCACATGTTGGTATAGTCAGTCGCGTTCAACAAGGTAACGTATATGTTATAGAGGCTTTTATTAATGGAGTTGAAGAGGTTAAATTTAAGGATTTTCTTCTAAGAAGCTCAAATAAAAAGGGTAAGCCAAAAGTTTTAGTTGGAAGAGTTAATTTAGATGAAAAACTAATAAATAAAGCAGTAGAGAAGGCTAGGTCTGTAATTGGAGCTAAATATGATCTTGCTCTCAATTTTGATATATCAGACAATAAATATTTTTGTTCTGAATTAGTTTATGATGCCTTTAGAGACGAAGAGAATAAACCTGTTTTTGAATTAAAGGAGATGACCTTTAAAGAATCTGTTACTAACAGAACAAAAGAAGTTTGGGTCGAATATTTTAAAAATATAAAGACGAAAGTTCCAGAGGGTGGGTTAGGTATAAGTCCAGCAGAGATATCAAGATCAAAATATGTTAATATAGTCCACTCTTATGGCTGTCCAGATGGGTGGAGTAAGTGTAAATGATTTTAGTTATAGTGAGGTGGCATAATGGTTGAAATAGAAATTCCTAGCGTTGAAGAATTAGAAGAAAGAGCTAAGTCTAATTTTACTAAAAGAGTTGCTCTTTTTACTGCGATATTTGCTGTTTTCTTAGCGATAACAGCTCTTGGTGGTAATAATGCATCTAAAGAAATGATGCTTACTCAGCAAGAAGTTTCTAATCAATGGGCTTTTTATCAAGCTAAAGTTATTCGTGAACAGATCTATAAGACAAATGTGGATAATCTGAAATTACAATTAATGGAAAAGAAAAAGACTCTGTCTCCGTCAGTATTAGCGGAATATGAGTCGATCATAAGACAAGATTCAGAGACAGCAATTCGTTATGGAGAAGAGAAAAAGGAAATAGAGGAGAAGGCAAAGGAAAAAGCTAAGGAAAGAGATACTTATTTAGCTAAAGATCCATTTTTTGATTATGCTGAAGTATTATTACAAATAGCGATAGTTCTTGCGTCTATCTCTATTGTGGCATCATCGAAGAGGATATTTATCTTTTCGAGTATTGCGGCTATAATTGGTGTGTTAATTTCTATTAATGGGTTTTTTCTGTTAATTAGATTTTAATTCTTAGATTCTAAACATTTACAATGTCGCGTCATCACCTGCTGCATTGTTCTCACATCCAAAGAATTGCATGTTAATAAAGGTTCCATCTATGTCCGTAATGGTAGCAAAACCACACTGATTAAAAGTAATTGTTTTAACAGCTTTAATCTGACCAGTAAAAGTTGCAGTTATTGATCCTGTTATTGGATAACAGCAGCCCCTTTTATATGTTACAGAGTTAAAATCCATAGTAGTTGTAAAATACGCCAGGTTGTGGTTGATTACAAGCTGACCAGAGCTAATAACTCTTCCCTCTCTTCTAAAATGATTTATTACCAATGGCTTTCCTGATGTGGTTCTTATTGAATGGTTCCATACTACTGTGCCATCGTTTTTGGCTAATTTCTTGTTTATTCCTAGAATATCAATATTGTAATTAGAAGCAGAATTATAAGTAATTTTTGTTCCACCAAATATTGAATCACCAAAATAATTAGTTGCTGCATCACTTGTCGAAGTATATGAGCCACCATTAGGTCCTGTTATTGTTGCAGTATGTGTTTTTACAAAATATTCTCCATTACTACTAAAACTGCATGAAGGGGCTGCAGAAAAAGTTAAAACCATATTCTTTGTATATGCAAGGCTACCGTCTCCACAGGAAACATCTCTTGTTATTAAACCGGCAGAACAGCTAGTCCAATTTCCAGAGCAACTATCAACGCTTACAAGGTTAGAATTATAGAATTGGCTTTCATCAATTGACGTTATTCCAGCTATACCTGTAACAAGATCATCTGCGATGGATCCAACTGTTGTTATACCACCATCAGTGGCAGCAGAAATATTACTGTTAGTATCTGTAGCAAAAGGGTCATTATTAATTGCACAGCTTGTTAGAACTATCGTAAAAAACAAGACACCTATAAGAGCTATTGTTGCCTTCATTTTTTTATTA
>JBAXWW010000148.1:0-4126 GCA_037128215.1 bacterium
ATCATATTTTTGTAACATTTTTAAAACAAGTTGAACAACCTGTGATTTTTCATCAAGAAGATAAGCCTTCATAGAAGTTTTTCTATCTATGGTAATCTGCGTACCAACTTCATCAGAAGCCTGTCTGAATATTTTTTCCATTTCATCTGCAAGTACAACAGCTTTTTCATGTGTAAGACATCTGCACTCTGCAAGTAATTTTACGTTTCCAGGGATACCATTTCTTATTTCTCCTCCATGGAAAACACCTACGTTAGCCGTTGTTTCTTCATCTAATTTTCCAAGTCTAAGTTTGCACACAGCCTTTGAAGCAGCCAAAATAGCAGAAATTCCTTTTTCTGGACACATTCCTGCATGAGCAGGTTTTCCTTCATAATTTACATCAAAGATAATATAGGTTGGTCCACCTACTACAATTTCGTCATAACTTTCCATATCTAAAACATAAGCCATCTTTGAATCAACCATGGAATAATCCAGATTCGATGAACCTAAAGATCCTATTTCCTCACATCTTGTAAGTATAACCTCGATCGGAGGGTGTTTTTCTGCAGTTCTTATCATTTCCATTGTTTCTGCTATACCTATTTTGTCATCTCCACCAAGGATAGTATTACCTTTTGATGTTATTTTGCCATTTTCAATAACAGGTTCTATTCCTATACCAGGTTTTACAGTATCAGCATGTGAAACGAAAGCGATAGACTCTGTGCTTTTTGAATTCTTTGCCGGAAATTTTGCAATCAAATTACCATACGAATCTTTTTTTGTTTTTCCACCCATCATAGTTAAAAGACTTTCCGCATGAGCTATAAATTTTTGATCATCAGGAGATTCACTTGGAATTTTTACCAATTCACAAAATGTACCAATTAATCTATCAACATTAACTTCTGACATTATTTTGTCCTCCAATTTAAAATATATAAATTAGTTTTTACGTCGTAATAGCTGAGAAGTCTAGGTAAAACAAAAGGAGAATGAAGTTTTAGTTCTTCACTTTTGAAATAAAAACACTTCAAAAATGAAGAACTAATATTATCTCAAGTCTTAAACAAATTATTATTAAACTATTTCTGTCTTCGTATAAAGAGATAAGAATTTATACCCTTGAGAATCTATGGCTTCTCTTCCACCTTCTTCTCTATCGACTATAGCTATTATGCCAAGTATATCAAGCCCATATTCTTTTGCTCTATCACAGGATTTTAAGGTTGATCCGCCTGTCGTAACAACGTCTTCCAATATAACGACCTTAGAGCCTGGTTTAATGTTCTTTGTACCCTCTATCCACTGACCAGTTCCATGTCCTTTTGGTTCTTTCCTAATGTAGAAAGCGTGAAGCGGTGTTCCCTTCATATAACTTATTACTGAGGTTGCAGAGGATAGAGGATCTGCACCCATTGTTATTCCACCAACAGCAACAGCATCTTTAAATTCTGCAGAAACAAGTTCGTTAATAAGAGTACCAATAAGATAAGAACCTCTTGCGTTCAATGAAGATTGCTTTGTATCAATGTAGAAATCTGATTGTCTTCCACTAGCAAGAGTAACATTTCTTTTCTCGTAAGAGAGTTCTCTGATTATAGACCTCAGTTCGGTCCATTCTTTTTTACTTTTAAAGTTCACCTTTATCCCCCTAATGTGTTTTATCGCTTACTGCCTTCCTTTGGGCTTCAAGCATTTCTATTATAGACATACCTTCCTGTGTTGGCTTAATTGTCTTAAGTCCACTGCCAGTATCTGCTGTAGTAGCAGTATTTGCATTATAAGAGCCGGCGTTACTTCCATATCCATAATTAGAACCAGGAAAACGTTGAGAAGGCTCATCTTTCTGATTATATCTACCTACATTCATATCAAAGTTTTTTGGAGTTTCTTTTTCTTTAAGAGTAGAACCAGGTGAAGCTGCTGACGCAGAGCCACTACCGGCAGGAGTTGCTGCTGCATCTTTCTTTTTCTCTTCTGCTTTCTTTTCCTCTGACTTGTTCCCCGTTCCTGATGCAGCTGTTGTACCTGGTATATAATTTATACCAGTAGTATTTTTTGTAGGTGTTATTCCTAGGAAACAATTTTTTATATCTGTATCTGCGATAAGACCTGGTGTTTTCATATTCATTTGGACTAGATCAAAACACTTATTACTCTTTAACATAGCATTCGTAACGTTCATTAAGCAGATTTCGTACGTTGTCATCTGTTTTGTTTCACCAGTATAAGGATTCATATAAGCCTGAGTTGCTGTAAGCGATGCGCTACAAACATAACAGCCCTTTGCTTCGTCGGAAGTAGCAGGTAGATCTTTTTTCATGCACATATCATCTTTTCTGCCTACTTTTATACCTAGTATTTTCATATCTGTTCTACATTTAACTTTCTGCATTAGACACAGATCTTGCTGTAGAGAGCAATCCAAAGAAGAACAAGCGTTCATTCTTGATTTTATAAGCTCAAGTTGGAGTTGTGATTCAATCCTAGCTGTATCTATTTTTTGCTGTTCACTAGTCATCAAATAAGAAAGACCAAGTATTCCAAGTTGACTAGCACCTTCGCTACCAAGCCACTTACCTAACCAACCTTTATGCTTACCATCAGTAGAACCATCAGACACAGAACCTGTCCCAGGCACTGAACCAGTTGTTGAGCCAACACCGTTAACTGTACCTGCAATTGAAGAACTACTAACTGATCCTGGATTTGATACAGCATAATTCAACGTATTTAGCCCATTAACATAATAATTAGAGGCAGTAGAAGCTGCACCAAGTTGCAGATATTCAGAATTTGTTCCATTGAGAATATAATAAGGTAAAACTTGTTGGCTGGTAAGAGGTGTTGAAAATGCATCAGGAAAAAAGAAATTATAGATTCTATTACTTTTTAGCATCTCAGGTTCATTAAGTGCAGCGCCCTTTTTAAGTTTACTAGGCAGTTTAGATCCTTTTGCAGGAGAAGCTGTAACTGTAACGGTGGTAGTAGTCGCAGCAGTAGCAGTAGTAGTAGTAGTAGTAGTAGTAGACTGCTGAGTGCTAGAGTTGTTTATAATTGTTGGTAGATTAAGATAATCAGCTATCGCCCATTTATCTCCTACTTTCGGAGTTACTAAAGAAGTAAAACCTGCTGATTCAGCTAATGCATTATAAAAAGGCAAACTACCTATCTCTATTTTAGAGCCATCACTTACACCAAGTATAGCTTTTATTTCGTCTGCATACGCCTTAGGTAATTCTTGATTAGTTCCGTTTTTAACATTTAAAAAGACATTATTAAATTTAGAGTTAGAGAAATTCGTATCAACTGGTCCAAGTGTAGTTTTATCGCTGTTTAAATAATCGCCCACATTACCAGCCGGTTTATCTTTACTTATAGCTGCCAATGCCTGACTAAAACCATAACTGAATTTAGAGAAATAAGGATCTACGTCTGCACTTGTTGGTCCAAACATTTTTGGACAATATATCTTTATAGAAAAAAGTTTCTGCAAACTTGGAGGAAAAATTGTATTATCACCTAGACTAAGGTCACCCTTAGAAACAAGTTGAAAAGCGTCTATAGTCTTTGAATATCCTGGGTTAAAACCTATTATAGATCTAGCCACCATAACTTTATTAATATCTAAATTACTATATTTTCTTACTATAGGGTCTTCGCATATACCATCATATCGTTTTTCTTTTGTTGGAAGATCGTCTGAAAAACTATATTTCTTATCCAGAATGTAAGTCGTTATAGGGACAAAAGCTAGATAATCATCGTTATAAACAAACATCGTGTTTTGTATTCCCTTGTTAGTGGAAATCTTACAAGTTTCATTGGCTCCATCTTTTGTCCTTTTTATAGCCTTAATAACAACTACTTCAACATTACAAAAAGATTTTATGCTCTGATGGGTATACGTATTTGAAAGAAGAGCAACTATCTTCGGATCTTTGCTATCAAATTTTTCACAAGGAATTGATTCCAATTCCATTACTAGTTCTGCTTTTGGTGGAATACCAACACAAGAATTCTGATCTTTTATTATAAAACTACCTTTTTTATTCTCGTATTTTTCAACTGTTGGTAACCAGTACCTTTCTGCCGTTTTCTCTTTATTGCCTAAACCAAGAAGGTTATTTGCGCCAAG
>JBAXWW010000149.1:0-4081 GCA_037128215.1 bacterium
ACACAAAGCTTCATAAGCAGGGTGTATCTCTTTAAACAACTCCAAAATATAGTTACCTTCAAGCCTTACTGGTAAGAGCTTAAAGCCTTCATCTGTTGGGATATCTACTATACGAATGATTTTTTCTCCCTCTAAGGTCTTTAAGTAACCCATAAACTCTTCATACAGAATTGCCATTACAGGTATGTACTCATCCGACTTATCCATCAAATCAACGTCTAGATCCGACCCCTCTTCTTCAGAGAGTAACTTATCCATCTTTGCTATCTGATGTCTGATTGATTCAAGAAAGTTTTTATTTGTCGATATAACTGCCGCTTTATTATCGAACCAAATAGGGTTAAATTTTGTAAAAACCCTGTTACCTGTTACATCCGAACTGGACATAAGCTCGGTCAGTATTTCAAGTTTATCTTCTAGGGTTATAATCATCTTACCAACATAACATAATTTTCTACAAAATACAGCCTGTAAGAACATGCTTGTTTTTGGGTTAAAACAGGGTAGAGTTATACCTGTCCAGGGAGGAGATATATGTTAGATTCATCAAACTTTACTGAAGAATTGATTTTTACAGCCCTTAAAATATTAAAAGAGAACGGCTGCCACATGAGTAGCAAAGATTTGATGCATGAAATTTATAAGGTCATGCAACTTAACGAATGGGCAACATCCGTCAGCCGATCAACTGGAAGACCCAGATGGCAAACAATTCTTAGCTTCCGTACTGTCCCCTGTGTAAAATCAGGATATTTAATTAAGAAAAGAGGAGAGTGGAAATTAACAAAGAAGGGTGAAGAAGTTCTTAAGTTTGGTCCAGTGGAACTAGCAAAACGTTCTAAAGAACAATATGCTCAGTGGGCTAAAGATAATAGTCCTTTAGTTGTGGAAGGTAAAAGACGTTCTACAGGAAAAGAGAAATAGAATTTTACTTACCTTTATATGGATTATAAATTTCCCATTCTTTCAGCGTTCTCGTATTGTCGTCTATATTTTTCATCATCTGTTTAATCTCTCTGAGATCGTTCCCATTCTGGCTTGACACTGCTTGACCATAGTATGGATCTAGCGGCAACCTGTCACCTTCTATAATGCTTCGAATAATTTCAACATCATTGTTACGTACAGCGTTAGCACATCTTTTGGTTATCTCTTCAACGTTTCTTCTAGCCCTTTCCATGTCTCTAGCCCTAGATTTAACGGTACAGGCCCTATATATAGACTTGATTATATAGGGAATCAACATAAGTGTTAACGTAATCGCAAGCCAGACGCCTACATAGAAATAAGCTTCACTATTCTCATAGAAAAAGTTCATCTGTAGTACCTCCTAACTCTATTTTCTCAAAACAGCTTCTAATAGTTCCGTTTACTCCAAAACCCTGCCTTAAAATCATTAACCTTTTTCACCTTTACAGCGGTAATAGTTCCTAGTTCTGTTCTTCTCGGAACTATTGTACATCTCTAGCTCACCTAAATTATCCTTAACTACATGTGTATAAATAGAGGTTACTGCCAAACTACTGTGTCCAGCGTTGTTTCGGATAGTGGCAAGGTCTATACCGCTTGCCATTAAGTGGCTGATGTAAGTATGCCTACAACTATGTACAGAGAGTGAAGGGCTAAATCTTAGTCTATTAAACCAGTACTTAACCCTTTTTCTTATCGCCCTGGTTGTATAAGGCTTAAACCTTTCGGACAGGAATAGAAAGGAATCAGCTTCTACAGGTTCATTCAGTATAGAAGCCTTAACGTCTATAAACTCCCTAATCAGCCTCTTGGTTGGGATTGCTAGCAGTATATTCCTCTTCTTGCCGCCCTTACCATTCTGTACTATAAGGCTATTACCGACTAAGTCTGATACCTTCAGGGCTGTAAGTTCACTTACCCTCAGCCCTGTTTCAAGTAACACCTTCAGTATGTAGTAGTCCCTGATATAGACGTAGTTTATGCCTCTCTGTATGGACAGGTCTTTGGTATCAGTAAGCCCTTTATAGAGCCTATTCACTTCTTCCAGCGATAACAGCTTGTTTTTAGTAACAGTCCAGTTATTCATAATGTCTCTCCTTAAAATGTTAGGGGATTTATAGATTGGCGAGTATAAAACTATGGGAAGGGGGCTCTAATACTCACTTGTAAGCATTACTGTTAGCGTCCTGTACGAAGTATCTGGTTTATCGTCTTCAAAAGCAAAGCCATACTCGCAATCAGAATTCTCATAGTAGTCTATCTTCCAGAAGTATTTTTCTGAATCCAGCATAACAGCTCCGAAGTCATGTTCTTTCCATGGATCATTATCCTCGTTAAAGTCATCAAAACATCTCACTGCATTAAGAATCTTATCCAAATTTTCACTGCTTTGAACACCGCTTGTTAGAATTACACTGCCTCCGGTGAAGCTTGTCCTGAAAACATCATTTTTATGTCTTATAGCTTCCTTATTATCCATTTTTCACCTCTTTAGTGTTGTAGTTTGAAATAAAGGACACTTCCGTTCCCGTTATTTCATAACCCTTTTTATCTCTCATGTTCCGTATTTTCCCTTCGACCAAGACCATGCTTCCTTTCCTTAGCATCTTCTCGCAGGCATCTGCTACTTTTCCGCATGTAGTTACCCTGTGCCAGTCAGTACGCTTGATCTTCTCTCCATCTGCATTCTTTACAAATTCGTTCGTAGCGATGTAAAAAACAGCTACTTTCTTCCCTGTAGCTGTTACTTCCGACGTAGGGGCGTCGTTAAGGTGTCCCATTAGGACACATCTGTTCATTCCGTTCATGTTAGTTCCTCCTTTGTTTGGCGACACTGCTTCTCATTTGGATTACTTTTTGATTTTGTGTGTAAATGCTAGGTGTAAGGACTTCTTTAAAGAGCTGTTCTTTGTTCTTTAGGGTCGGTCGTAGACTGGTAATGTAATCTATAAGCTCAAGGGCATGCGCTTCTTCTTCACTGATCACCTGGAACAAAGCTTCCTTACGGGTGAAAAGCTTTACACTGACGAGATCATCTCTACCCGTGGTCTGTAGGTAAGACACTGCATCGTCCATTACCTTAATTTGGTCGCTAACAACAACCCTTACCTCATTACTTTCGATTACCCAGTCGCCTTTCTCGTTCTTTGGGCCTTCCTTCGCAATCTCCTTTAGCTCAACGTTCAATGGGGCCAGAGACTGTTCGAGAATCTTCATTTCCATTTTCAGTTCATAGTAACGGTTGATTTTTGCGCATAGAGCGCCAGTCAAGTGATTCATAAAACCTCCTTTTTTAGTGCTTTAATTGCTGTCGATTGCCTGTTCACTCATCAGCGGGCCGAGGCAGTGGCTATAAATAAAAAAGCCCCTATATCAAATAGGGGCCTATGCCTGGGTCTAAATCTAAGGGTGGTAGATTCGTCTTTCGCACACAGTCACATGCACGTCTAGATACGCACCTTTTTTACATACCCGGCCTCTGCGGGGAAAAAAGTTGGTACCATGTTTATTACTGAAAAATTTGAAAAATGGGGATCCCCGCGGACAGGTCACTAGGTCATTGTAACTAGAATGTCATTTTCTAAGACCTAGATGAAAAGGCAGGGATTTAAGGGTCTGCTCAGAGATTTACCGATGATCTCTCCAGATGTTAGTTCAAGGGGACCCACTTGGGCCTCACCTACACACTCCTTTTGACTGTAATTTTGTTTACCTTAAGAAAGGTTGGCTTATTATGAGAAATACAGTTAGTTCGAGTTTATCTACTCAGGCGCCTTGCTTTTCTAACGCTGTTCAATGAAAAGCCAATGTTTACAGGGCTCTTCATGCTGCGTATTCTATAACAGCGTTTCTAAATGAATCTATGTAGGGACGCCACTTTTTTGGATTTTTATTTCTTCCAATAATAACAATTTGATACAGGGCACCCTAAAAAGAGCTCTCGAACCAATTATGTTAGCAAAACTTACTAATTATATTGTAATTATATTTTAATTATGATATATTTGCTTTATGAAAGAGATTCGCTTCGAATGGGATGATAACAAGGACTCGGTTAACAAGCACAAGCATGGAATCTCATTTGAAGAAGCTCAGACAGTATTCTTTGACC
>JBAXWW010000150.1:0-4059 GCA_037128215.1 bacterium
CTTCCTGTCCAAGCACACGAGCATGGTCGGCATATGCAGCCATTCCTTTTAAACCATATGTTATCAGTTCATTTAGACTTGTTATGTCGTCTTTTTTATCTTTTTTCTTTGCAGCCCAATCCGTAGCAACTTTATCACCAAGCATTGTCAGCTCATTTATTGTTTTTGGATAAATAGCCGCTGCTGGACCAGTAAGAGCAGGTCCAGAATATTTTAATTTTGCAGATTCTATAAGAGCAGTACCCTTGTTAATAAAAGCAATTATCGTTTCTGGATCGAAATTAACATTAGTTACTGTCGTAAAAAGAGCTTCTACAACAAAAATATCTAGGTTCTTATCCTTAACACCTTTTTTTCTAAGTTCATGAGCATACTGAGATACACCCATCGCAACCTTTACCAGAACATCCTGCAGTACCGCTGTCTGAGGATCTTTTCCACACACTCCACTAACATCACATCCAGTTCCTTTGGCCGTTTGTTCACACTGATAACAATACATAATAACCTCCTTAAACGTTTTACCTTATTATCTAATTTCTCTCACGTCACTTATATTACCTTCAAGGCTTATAACATGTTCTTCAACTACGATATCAGTCCTTCCTGAAAGCTTTACAGCATCTAACACTATTGCACTAAGTCCCTTACAGCATGGGACCTGCATAATAACCACTTTGACCTTTGGTGTATTAGAAACCTTAAATATATTAGCTAATTTATCGACGTAACCTTCTGTCTTGTCTAATTTTGGACATGCAACAACAACAGGATTATCTTTTATGAACCTTGAATGTATCTGTGCGCTCGCAACAGGAGAACAGGTACTCAAAATAACAAGTTCAGAATTTTGAAAATATGGAGCAGATGGACTAACAAGATGAAGTTGGACTGGCCATTGTCTTAATTCAGAGGCCTGGTTCTCATATATTGAACTAAGTGCTCCTGCTAGTCCGTTACTTGAAGTAACACTTGTTGAAACAGAGGCAGCCTCTTTTTTTGTTCTGTTGTCTCTAAGCATTGTTCCTGGACAGCCACAGGCAAGTGTTGCACATTTTTCTTCTGGAACATCTTTTTCAATTATCTTTAAAGCATCTGTTGGACAATCACCTATGCAATTTCCTATACCGTCACAAAAATTTTCTTTTACCAGTTTTGCCTTACCGTCCACTATTGCCAGAGCACCCTCTGCACAGGCAACAACACAATTTCCACAACCTACGCAAAGATCCTCATTTATACTGATTATTTTTTTCTTCATAGTGCCTCCTCTGTACTGATCTTTAACTTTCAATACAGTTCTAACACCTATGAGCATTAGAAGCCTTGACCTAAGTCAAGAAATCTGAATTTTTATAAAACTGATTCTAAACCTTTGATATTCTTGATTATAATCTCTTTGCTCTTTATCTCTATATAGCCTTTTTTCTTTAAATGGCTAAGAGCTCTAGAGAGAGTTTCAGGCACAGTTCCCAGAATAGATGAGAGATTTTTTTTGCTTACAGATAGGTTGCAAACTGGTTTTTTTGATTTCTTATCTACATTATTTAAAATATATTTTACTAATCTTTGTTTTATGTCCGTATTAGAAAGATCATCGACCTGTTTTACAAATTCTCTAAGTCTTCTTGAATAAGCAGACATAAATTTAAGTGCCATTTTTGGTTTTTTGAGGATAAGTTCCACAAAGCTTGCTCTTGGAATATACACGACAAGAGAATCCTCTATTGCTTCACATGATGCTGGAAATCTTTTCTCATTAAATATAGCAGCCTCTGCAACAAGTTCTCCAGTTCCATGGACATGAAGAACATATTCTATTCCTTCTTCACTTATTCTGAAGATTTTAACTCTGCCCTGAGCAACTATAAAAAAAGAATCAGCCTCATCATATTCATCAAAAAGCATTTCATTTTTCTTTAAGCGTTTTGTTGAGGAGACCAAGGCAATACTTTTAAGTTCTGATTCTGTAAGTTCACTAAAAAGAAAAACTCTCTTAAGAAAATTTTCTATGTTCATATATTATTTAGAAACCTCTTTCACCCCTATTTGCAATGCTCACATTTTTTTTCTTTAACTGTTATACGCTTTAAAAATGACCTAATAAGAAAAAGCAGAAGAATTATTGAACATGCAATCTCTAACCAGTTAGGAAGCATCTGCATACTGTTAGAAGCTGATCTAATTCCATTCCCCAGTCCAGGCCAGAAATGATCTGTTAACAGAGCAAAACCAATAGCTCCTATAGCTATAGAGGATAAATAGACAAATAAAGTTTTAATCCCTAATTTACCACCGATAAGAGAAAGAGTCGCAGCATTAGTAGCAGGTCCAGCTATAAGAAAAACAAGGCCTGCACCTGGGCTCATGCCCTTAAGAATAAGTGAGGCAGCTATGGGTATGGAACCAGTTGCACAAACATACATAGGAACACCCATAAGAAGCATTACCGGATAAGAAACAAAAGGATTACTAAAATAATTTTCTATAATACTTGCTGGAACAAAATAAGAGATAAGAGCTCCGGCAAATATTCCTATTATAAGCCATCCACCTACATCATCTATAAGCTCTACATACGCATAGTTAAACATCTTTTTGATCTTACTAGTAACACTACTCTTAAGAGAAATTTCACCTGCAGATATACAACAGGTTCCTTTTTTTAAATTATCTTTTTCTTTTGGTTTATCTGCTTTTACTTCATCCGCTACAAATATATTAGATAACAAGCCTGCGAGTATACCTATAAAAAAAGAGGCTATAATCCTTATAAATGCAAAGATAGGTCCTAAAAGAGAATATGTGGCAAGAATAGAATCTATTCCTGATGTAGGTGTTGATGTAAGAAAGGAAATAACGGCGCCTTTTCCTGCTCCAGACTTTTTAAGATGTGCGGCAACTGGTATTACGCCACAAGAACAAAGAGGTAAAGGAACTCCTATCATCGCTGCTTTAAAAACTGAACTCCACTTTTTACCAGATAAATGTTTAAGAAGAAATTTATCTGGAATAAGAATTTTTAGAATACCTGCAATACCAAATCCAAATAGAAGATACGGAGACATCGCCAGTAATAGATGCCAAACCTCCATAGCCAAACCTTTTATAATATACAGCATGTATTACTTAAGCCCCGCGATTTGCATAATATTTTTTGGTATATCAGTATTATCGATATAAGACTTGAACAATTCAGAGCCTTGTCCCTTTGCAAATACCATAACAGGAACACCTGTATGAGAAAATGTAGTCCACGCAAGACCAGCCTTCTGGTCCAATATTATAGAAATAGTAGAAGATAGAGGTTCTGAAACTTTTCCATAGTTTGCTTTACTATCTTTGTTCATCATCTCTATTTTTAAAGAATTTTCTAATGATTTTATTTCCCATTCATTCAGTTCTAGCCCTTTTAATCCAAGTCCAAAATTCTTTTTTATAAATGGCAGAAGATCCTCTAACTTTGCCTGATCTGCTGTATGTGTCTTCTTATATTCGTCGATCTTCTTGTCCATAACGGCCAATGATATTTTTTGGTTCTTAAGTTTTTTAAAAGCACTATTGTATTTCATTTCTGCATAACCCAACGTAAAGCCACCCGTTTCATGATCTGCAGTAACAATTATAAGTGTTTCCTTTGGGTGCTTATTATAAAAGCTTACAGCTTCAGTTATAGCCTTATCAAAAGCCTCAACGTCTTTTATTACAGCCCCAGCATCATTAACGTGTGCAGCCCAGTCTATTTTTCCACCCTCTACCATCATAAAAAATCCATTTGAATTATCAAGAACTTCTATGCCTTTCTTCGTTATATCAGAAAGAGTAATATCGTCGGAGGTTTGATCTATACTATATCTGCAGGCTTCCGATTCATCCCTGATTGGACATGAAACATAAACTTTTTGGTCCTTACTGCTAACACTTTTGAAGCCTTTTTTAGTATCAATATACTTATAACCACCTTTTGTAAGAAACTCAGAAGTGTTTTTTATTCCCTTAAGACCTCCGCCTCCAAAAAAATCAAAATTACTTGTTAAAAGCTCCTGTGCTATTTCTTTC
>JBAXWW010000151.1:0-4043 GCA_037128215.1 bacterium
GAATTTACAAGATTATGCGGCTTCAGTAATAGAAGACCCATAATATTAGTAAATTGTTAGATTATAAGGACTGAATAAACCGACTAAGTGCCAGCTCTAGAATAATTTAGATAAAAATATTTCAGATGTAACTTGGTTTATTCGTCTTTTATGAGTCTGGCGTAAACCCTGTAAGGTTTTGGTCCTACGATTGGCTCGCCATCTATGAATACAGTTGGTGTTCCATATATTCCAACCTTTTTGATTTCATCTTCCTGTTCAATCACGAGTTTTTGGGTTGCTTCAGAATTGGCACAGTCTTTAATCTCAGTTTTGTTTAGTCCAAGACCTTCTATTATGCCAGTAAGCTCATCCTCTATTAAGTGTTTTTTACTTGAGAACATTACATTGTTATACTTCCAAAAAAGTTCAGGTGCTTTTCTGTATATACAATCCCCATATCTAGATGCCAGAGTAGAGGAGCCTTGTACTGGAAAATGTGCAAAGATAAGATTAAAGGTCTTGTCTTTCATAAGTTGATCAATTGTTGGTTTTAACTCTCTGGAATAATCACAGTCATAGCAAGCAACTAAGACCATAGTCGATCTTGCATGTTTATTCATTATAGGGAAAAGACTAGAATTAAATCCTATTAGGTTTAAGGATTTTTTTAAATCCTTAGCGACAGTTACTTTTTTGTTGTTATCTGAACATTCTTTATTTGCAAGTTCACTGGTTTGGGTTGAGTGTCCAGATGGATCAAAGATGCAAAAACCTGCTTCAACAGGTCCGTTGCAATTTCCATAGAGGTAATAATTTATGCCACCGTAGATAGTGCCTCCCATGCTGAGTGTCGTAATTATTATAAATAGCCAGCTTAGAAGCTCAAAGTTATTAAATATGAACTTTCCGGCCTTTTTATTCTTTTTTAGGAATAGAGACGTTATACTAGTCTTTAATTTTACATCAAGACCCGTACGACATTTTCTAAAAGTCATTTTTTTGAAGACACAATCAAAGGCTTCTGCTGCCAGTGGTCTATATTTTGCAGAAAAAACAGAAACTGCCGCAGCAACTGGAAGTGCAATAAAACAAATAACCATGTTATCTCCTAAGTTCTAATATTTCTTTGACAGCACCAATAAAAAGTTCTGCTTCCTTTTTTGTGTTATAGAAATAAACGGAAGCTCTGATACTGTTTTTAATTTGCCTTGAATTGTACCATGAGTGACAGCAATGTGCTCCAGACCTTAAAGCTATATTGTAAGTCTTATCCATCATCATTGCAGCTTCATGCGAATCAATATCCTTTAGTATGAAGTTGAATATTCCACCTCTAAGGTCAGGGTCTTTTGGTCCGATAAGTTTAATACTTTCGTTATTTATCTCTTCTTTTAATCCTTCTGTTATTATTTTATTTAAAGAAGCTTCTTGTCTTTTTACATTCGACAAACCTATTTTAGATAGATATTTGCATGCTTCTCCAAGTCCTACTATTCCAGAATAGTTTTGTAGCCCAGCCTCAAACTTCATCGGTAATTCTTCTACTTTATAGCTATCATACGTTGAATCATAAACTGTTTCTCCTCCAACCATAAATTGTGGAAGAGCATTTAAGAGATCATATTTCCCATAGAGAACACCCGTTCCGCTTGGTCCAAGCATTTTGTGGCCAGAGAAAGCATAAAAATCTACGTCAAGGTCTTTTACATTTACCTCTATGTGTGGAATAGCCTGTGCGCCATCTAGCATTACTAGAGCACCATGTTTATGTGCTATTTTTATTATCTGTTTAGCTGGTATAGTAACACCATCTATATTTGAGGTGTGTACTAGGGATATTAATTTTACCTTTTTGCCATTTTTGGTGTTTTCGTTCATGATCTCTTCAAATTTGTTAAGATCAAACGTATTATCGCTGAGCGACATTATTGTCTGATGCTTTATGTTCTTTTTTTTGCTAATATAGATCCAGGGTAAAAGATTTGAGTTATGTTCTTTGTCTGTGCTTAAAATGATATCTCCGTCTTTAAGATCCAGGGTGTTAGCAATTAAATTTATTGATTCGGTAGCATTGCTAGTAAAAATTATCTCTTCTGTTCGTTTAGCTCCTATGAATTTTTGTATAGCTGCTCTTGCTGTGTTTATCTCATTATTTAGTCTTGCAGCCATTTTATAGGTGCTTCTGCCATGGCAAGCTGGATACTCCATATAATACTCATTAATCTTGTTAATAACTTGCATCGGCTTTAACGACATGCACGCATTATCAAAATATACGGTATTAGTTTTAAATGTAGGAAAGTCTTTTCTTATATTCTCTATATCCATGTTAATGAGGTCCCTCTATACATTATTGTATACCATTTTTAGTCTTCAGTAATAGACTCTTTTATTATCAGGGTCCTTAGCTGATCTACCAGCTTTTTGTGTTGTTTTTCTACATTGGCAAGGTCTGACAATATTTTTTTTACTTTTGGATCATCTATTTGATCTGCTGTACTCATATACAGAGTAAACATATTGTTTTCTAATGTCTCTAAGTCAGATAAATATGAGATAAGGTCATTTTTAGTAAACATCTTTTTCCTCCTCTGCTACTATATCTTTTAGTTGGAACAGTATTCTAGCATGTCCGTTAGATTCTTCTCCTAGTTGGTCCATTATGTCTTTAACCCTTTTTTTTACGCTAGCATCCTTCTCTAGAAATTCAACAGCTGAGCTAATGTTCCTTGATACAGTCTGCACTGCTTCTTCTTCAAAATTTAAGGCCCTATTAATTATTACTAATAGTCTTTCTTTTGTAAGACTCATATCTTCTCCTCCTCCAATAATGTCTTGGACTCTTTAGGTATAAGTGTTTTTAGTCCTGTCTTAAAGGCATCAATACTTGATTGTTCTGCATTTAGGTTCCAGTTTGTTTCTTTATTTACATCGAACCAAATGAACAGAGGTATATCACTATATTTTCTAGAAAACTTATAAAAGAAGTCTTTTAGCCATTTTGATCGATTGTTTTCTGACGATGAACTTGAGATTTCTGTTATAAATATCGTTTTATTTTTAAAATTAGTCCTTAAATATTTTATCTGTTTGTTAAATATGTTTCCAAAGCTTCTATCTTTAAAATTGTATCCATCTATCCCAATTATATTTACATATTCATCTCCTGGATAATAGTTTTTAGGTTCATTCCATTCTTCTGATGGAACATCTTCTGCATTAATAGACCAAATCCATTGTATTTTTGTATTGCCTGAATATTTTGTTATAACGTCATGAACTTTATGCCAGGTTTTAATATACGAGCTTCCTCGCTTTTGATTTTGATATCCACTCCAGGGATACCAATTACCGTTCATCTCATGGGCGAATCTTAAAAATACAGGTCCATTATAATCCTTCAATACAGTAGCAAATTCTTTTAGTGTACTATCGTCTATCTCTACAGGTCTTTTAGAGGGGAATAGCCAAGGTTCCAGTGTTATCATAGGAATTGCGCCAGAATCTTTTATTATCTTTAGTGTTGAAGCCAATCCTTTGAAAGGTCTATCTGACCATCAAACAAACGTTAATGTTACAGAAGGCCTTTGGCCATAAGTTTTTGAGATGGTCTCTATTTGATTAGAGTTTATGTTCTGTCCAAGATACAAACCATAACATTGAGGTCTTCTTGGGTTAAGAAAATAAAGAACAAGTCCAACTAAGATAATAATGCTTAATATTAGAACAGTAGTTTTCATTCTTTTTCCTCTTCTATGTGAGAACGATTGAAGTAGAAGATGCTACACATAATTATGAAGTGATATGTGACCCAAACACAATTTATTATTATGGCAAAATTATCTTCTCTGATGGCTCTTATTATGCCCCAAACAAGTGCACTTAGGTTTAAGGTTAACATCGTTATCTGCGGCCACAAGTATCTATATGGCATTGCTGAACCCTTGCCCTTAGAGGTAATACCAAAGGTTCCCTGTATGCCCAGTAGTCCAAAAAAAGCAGCTTTTATATAAATAGGAAAAGTTATATTCGACAGAGTTTGTCCAATGAACAGACTGCCT
>JBAXWW010000152.1:0-4041 GCA_037128215.1 bacterium
GTACTATATATTGGTACAGATTCTTTGTGTCATTGGACAACATGTTCAGATTACTATCATTAATATTTATAGGATTAGGTTTTGGGACATCGTTAGCGGGTCTCTTTGATCTTTACAATATAAACATTTCTGTAATTAATTACTCCACGGTCGTGTGGTCAGTTATACTAATTGTTTATAATATGGCTCTGCTTAAAGAGAAGAAATTATGATCCAATTAATATTACTAATTACGTTAATCTTTTCTAATTTTTTGTTCTCTGAACCAGTTGGGCAGGAACATAAAATCTATTTTAAAAAGACCGATTATGAGCTGCATGTTTTTAAGATACACGGTAAAGAGCCTGGTCCTACGTTAATGATAATAGGCGGGATACAGGGTGATGAGCCTGGTTCTTACATAAGTGCTGATATGTATGCAGATGCTAGATTAAAGAAAGGGAACTTAATCGTTATTCCTAGAGCTAACTTCTTATCTATAATAGCTCATAAACGTCAGATTAATAAGGACATGAATAGGTTATTTGATAATACAGGCAAGGAAACGCAGGAAGATAAAGTAGTTGCTGTGTTGAAGGAATTGATCAAAAGTTCCGACTTTTTGCTCAATTTGCATGAGGGCTCAGGCTTTTATAATCCAAAGTATATAGATGAACTGAATAATCCAAAAGAGTTTGGACAATCAATAATAGCAGATACAGACAGCTATAAATCACCTAAATGTAATTGTGAACTTAGACTTAAGGATATGGCAGATAAAGTTACAAAAGAAGTGAACCAAAAAATAGATAACCCAAGTTATAAATTTAGGTTCAATAACCATAATACAGCATCTGATAAAACAACACATCCTGAACAAAAAGGATCTGCTACTTATTATGCTCTATACACAGTAGGAATTCCGGCTTTTGGAATAGAAACATCAAAGAATATAGAGGATATAGAGTTAAAAGTTAACATGCACACGATGATAATAAATGAATTTATGAAGCAGCTGGATATAGTTCCAGAGGATAATTATATAAATGTTATGCCTCCAATTCTTAAATACATGCTCGTAAAAGTGAATGGGGTTTACAAGTTGGTATTAAAAGGAGAAACAATTTATATCCCTAAAAAATCCAGGCTGGAGATAAAGATAGTTGAAACAAATTACCCAAGGGGTGTGACAGCTGATCTTGTGGGATATGGCTCATACAACGATATTGGTAAAAGTATAATTGTGAACAAAAATACGAAAATTGTACTAAAAAAGGACTCTCAGTTAATAACAGAGATTCCAGTTAAAATAAAAGGAGGAGAGAACAAACAATTATGACATTCGAAGGAAAATTTAAAAGAGAAGAAAAAGGACCTAGAAGGAATGAAGCAATAAGGGACTATGAAGTCAGACTTATTGATGAAACAGGAAAAATGCATGGTGTCCTAAAAACGAGCGAAGCTATGCAGATGGCAAGAGAAAGAGGCATGGACCTGATAGAGGTTGATCCTAACAGCAAACCTATAGTAGCGAAATTAATGGACTATGGAAAATATAAATACGAAATGAAAAAGAAAACGCAGGAAGCCAAGAAAAAACAGATTAACGTCGTTGTTAAAGAGGTCCAGTTTAGACCTAATATAGACAAACACGATTTTGACTTTAAGGTAAAACACATTGAGCGCTTTATAGAAGATGGAGATAAGGTAAGAGTCTGTATAGTTTTTAGAGGCAGAGAGTTGACCCATATAGAGACAGGTAAGAACCTTGTTACCAGAATAAAAGAGGCGACCAATGCTTTTGCAATTATAGAAAGCGAGCCAAAGTTAGAGGGCAGAAAAATGATGCTCCAACTTGCTCCGGCTAAAACAGTTAAATAATAGTTAAGTTCTTCGGGGGAGGGGCATATGGCTATGAACAGTATAAGGGACCTTGCTATGCAGACTATACTGCAAAGAAGGCCTCTGATATTAGAGAACAGGAATAAGAACATACAAGAAATATTTGGTGAGTATGTATTAAGTTATAATAAACTTAAACAGACACTTCCTGATCATAGTTATAAAGACCTCATGAATACAGTTACGCAGTCTAAGCCATTATCTAAGGATACTGCAGAGGCTGTAGCGAATGCCGCAAAAGATTGGGCAATATCTATGGGTGCTACTCATTTTACTCATTGGTTCCAGCCAATGACCGATCTTTCTGCAGAAAAACATGATGCCTTCTTTAGCTTTGATTCAAATAAAAATCCGATATCTAAATTATCAGCATCTCAACTTATACAAAGTGAACCAGATGCTTCAAGTTTTCCAAGTGGTGGCACAAGAAGCACTTTTGAAGCAAGAGGCTATACAGCGTGGGATCCTACTTCTCCAATCTTTCTTATAGAAACACCAAATGGTAAAACACTTTGTATCCCATCTGTATTTGTTTCTTATCATGGCGAAGCATTAGATCTAAAAACACCATTAATAAGATCTAATATGAAAATACAAAATTCAACTTTAAGGTTATTAGGATTATTGGGAGATAAACAGACAAAGCGTATAAGCACTACTGTTGGCGCTGAACAAGAATATTTTTTAATAGATAAAGTTTATGCTAATGCCAGAGAAGATATAACTTTTTGTGGAAGAACTCTTTTAGGCGGTTGGTCGCCAAAGGGACAAGAAATGGAAGATCACTACTTTGGAGCTATATCTCCAAGAGTAATGGCTTTTATGCAAGAGATGGAATTTGAATTATTTAGACTTGGTGTGCCATGCAAAACACGTCACAACGAGGTTGCACCTTCTCAGTTTGAATTTGCTCCAATATTTGAAGAAGCAAACATTGCTGCTGATCATAATCAGTTAACTATGGAAGTAATGAGGAAGGTAGCAGAAAAACATAACTTATCTGTTCTGTTCCATGAAAAACCATTCTCCAAAATGAACGGTTCTGGTAAACATGTTAACTGGTCCATATCTACAGATAGCGGCGATAATATTTTAGATCCATCTGACTCTCCTCAAGAAAATTATAGATTCTTAATATTTCTTGTCTCTATTATAAAAGGTATTGCTGTGCACGGTGGCAGTTTAAGAGCCTCTATAGCATCACAATCAAACGATTATAGGTTAGGAGCTAATGAAGCGCCTCCTGCGATAATGTCCGTGTTTATTGGTAAGAGATTACAAAAAGTCTTGTCAGATATAGAGCAGGGTGTTGATGCTGGTAAGTCGCCAAAAGAACTCCAGATGGCTATAGAACTAGCACATCTTCCTAAAATAAAACTTGATGATTGTGACAGGAACAGAACTTCTCCTTTTGATTTTACAGGTAACAAATTTGAATTCAGATCAGTTGGTTCAGGTCAGTCCATAAGCTATCCTTTAACTATGCTAAATGCTGTTATAGCTTACGGAATGGATTATGTGAGCGCTAAATTAGAGACTGTATTAAAAGATGAAAAAGATGTTCCATCAGCAGTATTTAAGACCATTCGTTCCATCATGCCAGAAATAAGGAATATCCTGTTTGATGGTAATAACTATTCTGATGAATGGAAAATAGAAGCAGAAAAAAGAGGCTTACCGATATTAAAAAATACACCACAGGCTTATCAGTGGTTTAAGAAAAATAATTCTTTTTTAATTGAGGATAAAATATATACAGAAAGAGAACTTGAAGCAAAAATGCACGTTGTACTTGAACGTTATTCAAAAGCCAATTTGATAGAAGGTAGCTGTTTAATAGATATGATAAAGACTTTTGTACTGCCTGCTGTAGAGGAAGAACTATCAACAAGAACTGCTAATATAACGGCAAGAAAGGCAAATACGGATCTATTGAATAGAACAGCAAATGAACTTATAGAGAAAACAGAGAAAATAGAAACCTTACATAGAAACATCAAACAAATAGATAGCTGTTGGGAACAGGCAGAAGAACTCTCTACTACGATGCTCCCTTTAATGGAAGAGATCCATGCTCTATCTAATATCATAGAGCAGAACACCAGGGACTATCTATGGGGACTTCCAAAATACAGAGAGATGCTGTTTCTAAGATAATAA
>JBAXWW010000153.1:0-4033 GCA_037128215.1 bacterium
ATTGATACCTTCAATTTTCTTTGGTAATTTATTTAATAGTATATCATTGGTTATTAAGGTTATCTCGACTGTAATGTTGTTTAATGTCTTTTCTTATACCACAAAGAACCAAGAGATAACTAAAGCTGTTAAGGTCTTTGGAGTTCCAGATTTACTCATTTTAACTGTCGATATATCAATAAAATTTGTGACCATAATAGGTGATGTTGCTATTAATATTTTGAACTATTTAAAAATAAGGTCCATAGGTAGGAACAAGAAGAAAAGACACTCTATACAGAATATCCTTGGCTTTTTATTTATAAAATCTAGGAATTATTCTGAAGATATTTATTCATCCATGTTATGTAGAGGGTTTAATGGACACTATAGAACGCGTAATAAGAAAAATGTGATGCAAAAGATAGACTACGTTTATATTGCAGTGAATGCTTTATTGTTAACAGGGGTTTTTATATGGAGACATTAATCAAGATAAAAGAACTTTCTTATGAGTATTCTGGTATTAAGGCATTGGAAGGAATTGATCTCAACATCATTGAAGGAGAAAACTTAGCTATAATTGGACCAAATGGTAGCGGAAAGTCTACTCTTCTTAAAATAATAGGGGGGGTAATTCATCCAGACAGGGGTGACTTTTATTTTAGAGATACAAAAATAACGGAGCAAAAGCTAAAGGACTCTCATTTCTCTAAAAGTTTTTATAAATCCATTGGCTTTGTTTTTCAAAATTCTGATACTCAACTTTTTTGCCCTAGTGTTTATGAAGAAATAGCTTTTGGCCCAGTTCAAATGGGAATGTCTAATGATTTAATAGAGCAGAGAGTAAAAGATTGTCTTGAGCTTTTGGGGATAGATCATTTAAAAGATAGAGCTCCATATAATCTTAGTGAAGGAGAGAAGAAAAAAGTTGCTATAGCTTGTGTTCTTTCGACTAATCCTGATCTTCTTATCCTGGATGAGCCATTTAATGGTCTTGATATGAAAACAAAAAAGTTTTTGAAAGACTTTATAGTCAAAATCAATCAAGCTGGCAAAACAGTGATTTGTGCTACACACGACTTTGCTTATATAAAGGGTATTTTCAAAAAGGTAGCAGTACTGTCTGACAATAACAAGATAGTTTTTGTTGGCGACTATGAAAAGATAATAGCTAATGAAAATTTTTTGACTAGTATTGGTCTCAACTAACTAAGTTTATTAAGCTTTTTTTATATCAAAGGTGCTTCTCAATAAATTTCTTTTTTTTAATGCATCAATTTCATCGTTTTATATTTGTAAAATCAAGGACTTTGTTATAACTCTCTACACCTGGAGGAGTTATAAATGAAAAACGAGACGTTGATTCTTCTCACTGTTTTTGTTCCAGTTCTTGGGTCTTTATTGCTTCCATTCATTGGAAAAATAAGTGAGACAAGCAGAAATCTTTTTGCTCTTATGTTTGTTCTTTGTTCTCTTGTGTGTTCATTTCTTTTGCTCCCAACTGTGATGAGAGGGGAAACAGTTTCTGCTCTTTATATACAGTCAATGAATATGCATTATTTTTATGCTGATGGCTTGGCTGTTTTTATGGCGATCGTTTCATCTCTAGTTGGAGCGATAATAGTTATCTATTCCTTTGGATATATTAATCATTATGAACACAGAAACGAATACTACCTTATGGTCGTATTGTTCCTTGGTTCTATGATGGGTATTGTTTATTCAAGGAACTTAATTTCTATCTACCTCTTCTGGGAAATAACAGCAATAGCTTGCTGGAGACTAATAGGTTTTTTTAGAGAAAAAGAATATGTTCTAAGGGCGGACAAAGCTTTTCTTATAACAGTATTTGGCGCCCTAATGATGTTAATAGGATTCCTAAATATTTATGGTACAGCCGGATCTTTTGACCTTGGCGTTATTGCTCAGTCAAAAGTCTCTAACCTTGCTGTAGCTCTTATAATGTTTGGTATATTGTCTAAATCTGCTACTCTTCCACTGCATACGTGGTTACCAGATGCAGGTGTTGCACCTTCTCCTGTTACAGCATTACTACACGCTGCTGTCCTTGTTAAGATAGGTGTTTATGTTTTTGCAAGATTGTTTGTTGCAACAATTCATTTAGACGAAATGTGGCATACAATAATTCCAATAATAGCTGGTGTAAGTGCTCTTGTGTCTGCCGGAGCAGCTCTTATTGATAATGACATAAAGAGAATAATAGCTTACTCGACTATAAGTCAGATAGGTTTTATTTTTCTTGGACTATCAATAGGTAATGAGATCGGCGTTGCAGGAGGATTACTTTACATATTAATGCATGGTCTTTCTAAAGCAGCTCTGTTCTTGAGCGCTGGAATAATAGAACAAGGAACTCATACTAAAGATATAAGAAAGATGGGTGGTTTGATAAAAACTATGCCAGTTACAGCAATTTCATTTTTAATATGTGCGTTCTCTGTTATGGGAATCCCTCCACTGGGTGGTTTCTTTGCAAAATATTTGGTTATCAATGGAGCTTTCAAAAGTGGGCACACGATAATATCTTTTGTCTTCTTGTTTGGAGCTGTTCTTACTGTAATCTATTTATTTAGATTATTTGTTATTATTTTTATGGGTCAGCCAAAACAAGAACATACTCAAAGAGAAGGTTCTTTTATTATGGTTGCTTGTGTAGCGACACTCGCTCTACTTTCTATATTGGGTGGTATATTTATCAACTATCCTGCTGGAGTCGTTATGACGACTGTTCAGCAGATAATGGGAGTTATTAAATGAACACGTTATTATTACCAATAATTATTCCGGCTCTTGCTGCAATAGTTCTTGCAGTTTTGCCAAAGAAAAGGCCGGTCAGGGAAATCTTTGCAGTTTTAATAGTAGCTGCGAATGTTTTTCTTTGCTGGTCATTATTTAATAAACAAATGACCCTAACTCTTCCTTGGGGAGCATGGGGAATGGAGTTTTCACTTAGGCTTTATGGCTTTAGTGGTTTTACTCTTTTGGCAACGTCAGTCTTTGCTCTGCTTATTACTATTTATTCAACATCTTTTATGAAGGGTAAAGAACATCTTTCTCAATTTTACGCATATATGCTTCTTATACTTGCACAATTAAACGGTGCTGTTCTTTCCGATAACTTGATCCTATTACTGTTTTTTTGGGAAGGAATGTTAATCACCATGTTCGGTTTTATCGCTATAGGCAGAAAAGATTCTGTCCATACCGCAGTAAAATATTTTGTTATTAATGGAGCAACAGACCTTTGCATGATGGCAGGTATAGCAATAGTTGGGTATCTAGCAGGTACTTTCACTATCTCAGCAATATCTCTTCAAACTGGTGGACTTGCCAGTCTTGCTTTTTTACTTCTTATAATAGGCGCAATATCCAAAGCAGGAGCGATGCCTTTTCATACATGGATACCTGATGCAGCAAGTGATGCCCCTCTTCCATTCATGGCTTTTGGACCTGGTTCTTTTGAAAAATTAATAGGTATATATTTTCTGGTCAGAGTATGTTTGGATATGTTTAAACTAAATCCAGAATCTAAATTTAGCACGATGCTAATGATTATAGGTGCTGTAACTGTGTTGTTCGCAGTTATGATGGCCCTTGTACAAAAAGATTATAAAAAACTCCTTTCGTATCACGCAATCAGCCAGGTTGGTTATATGATACTAGGAATAGGAACAGCTCTTCCTATAGGTATAGTAGGTGGTCTTTTCCATATGTTGAATAATGCTATATATAAGGATTGTTTGTTCCAGACAGCAGGTTCTATAGAAAAACAAACAGGCACCACTGATCTATATAAACTTGGTGGACTTGCTTCTAAGATGCCAATTACATTTATCTGTTTTGTAGTTGCCGCACTATCCATTTCTGGTGTCCCATTTTTTAATGGTTTCTTCTCAAAAGAACTTATCTACGATGGTGCTTTAGAAAGAGGAATGATTTTTTATCTTATAGCAGTTATAGGATCTTTTTTTACAGCAGCATCTTTTCTAAAACTTGGGGGTAGGCCTCCTGAGCTTTTACCCCTTCCCCA
>JBAXWW010000154.1:0-4030 GCA_037128215.1 bacterium
TTATTATTCCCTTTTTGAGTTTTACAGAACTCATCACCTGCATTTATCATAGGAACACCAAGTGATAAAATCATCAACGCCATTGCATTCTTCATTTGTTTTATTCTTAGTTTGTTAATTTTATCATCTTTGCTTGGACCCTCTATGCCACAATTCCAGCTCCTATTATCATCATAACCATCCTTGCTGTTTTCACCATTGGCAAGATTATGTTTTTCACTGTACGCAACAAGGTCATAAAGAGTAAAGCCATCATGACAGGTTATAAAATTAATACTGTTTGATGGAAATTTTGAAGACGACAAAAACATAGAGGGACTACCAGTTATTCTTTCTGCAACATTTACAAGGCTTCCAAAGTCAGCCTTTAGAAAAGATCTTATGTCATCCCTGAATTTTCCATTCCACTCTGCCCATCTTGCACCGCCAAATCTACCAACCTGATACGCGCCAGCAGCATCCCATGCTTCTGCTATTATAATCACATCCCTTAATACTGGGTGTTCTGCTATTTTTTCTACAAGAGGAGCATTCTGTATAATATTTCCCTGCGCATCTCTACTAAAAACAGAAGCCAGATCAAATCTAAATCCGTCTACACCCATCTCTACAACCCAGTATAAAAGACTATCTACAACAAGGTCCCTTACAACAGGATGACTAAAATTAAGAGTATTACCACAGCCAGTATAATTTTTATAATTTCTTCCATTTTCTAACATATAGTAAATTGAATTATCTATCCCTTTAAAAGAAAAAGTAGGGCCTAATTCACTACCTTCTGCAGTATGATTAAAAACGACATCTAAGATAATCTCTATACCAGCCTCGTGAAGAGCATTAACAAGTTCTTTAAATTCTTTTATTGCAGAACTGATTTCTTTAACTGACGAATAATTAAGATGTACCGAAGAAAAAGAAACGGGATCATATCCCCAATAATTCTTTAGAGGTTCACCCTTAGGTCCATGTCTTAGCACGGACTGATCATCAAATGAGTGTATCGGAAGTAATTCAAGTGCTGTTATGCCAAGTTCCTTAAGATATGGTATTTTTTCAATTATTCCCTTGAATGTTCCTGGATATTTAACCCCTGAATTTTGATTAAAACTAAAGCCCTTTACATGCATTTCGTATATTACATGGTCCTTTAGTTTTCTTCTTTTATGTTTTACACCTTCGTTAGGTTCCGGTTTTATTATACAAGCCCTAGGGGCAACACGATCTGAACGAAGAGTAGAAAAGCTCAGATCAGATAGAGAATTCCCCAATTCATAGGCATACATCTCTTTTGCCTGTAATGGTTTTCTAATTGCAACAGCCCTTGCATAGGGATCTACCAAGAGTTTGTTGGGATTATACCTTTTGCCTGCCTTTGGGTCATAGACACCATCAACAAAGTATCCATACCAGTAGGATTCCTTTAGGTCTTTTACAAGACAATGCCATATGTCTCCTGTCTGATTTATGCTTGCATCAAATTCATGTGTAAAAAGCGGCATTTCATCATTTTCACCTTCGTAGACTACAAGAGTTACACCAGTAGCATCCCTAGAGAATAATGCGAAATTAACACCACTATCAGTAACACTTGAACCTAGAGGCAAAGGAAAGCCCGGGCTGAATTCAAACATTTATTTCCCCTTTAGTTATCCGAAGTAAATTATTTAACAGTTTTTAATGACTTACAAGAAAATTATTGACCACCCGTCAAAGGTATGTTTAAAAGTATAGCTCTTGAGAGCGGGGCTAGCTCAGTTGGCTAGAGCGCAACCTTGCCAAGGTTGAGGTCGCGGGTTCGAACCCCGTGCCCCGCTCCAGATCTTAAAAGGGATAATCTGCCCGAATGAAGAAAGAACAATTCTCGCTACCCTTTATCAAAATACCAGCGCCGTTTTCTGAACTACCAATATTTTCAATATCTGAACTTAGAGAACAAATAAGCAGAACTATAAAAACAAGTTTTTCTACACCGATAATAATAAAAGGTGTAATTGCTTCTGAACCAAAACTTTATCCATCATTTGTGTTTTTTGATATCAGAGATGAACAAAAAAACATGTCTTTTACTCTGTATGGTTACATAGGTAATTTTCATAACATACAAAAAAAACTTAGAGCAACTGGCGCTGTAGAGAAAATAACAGAAGATGTTCCAGTAATGTTAATAGTTGAACCTGTAGTAAGTTCTCAAAAAAACATAAGTATAAGACTTAATATTATCGACGTAATACCAGAATATACAACATCTATCTTGGCAAGCGCAAAAAACATAACATTGAATAAATTAACAGAAGAAGGTCTTGTGGATTTACAGAAAACACTTAGTTTACCCATTTTAATAAGGAATATTGGACTTATAACTTCAGATCAGGGGACTTCTGCTCAGGATATAAGTTCTGCTATGGGTGGTGCTCGTAAGTTCTACGATATAATATTTCAATCTGTCAGAGTAGAAGGTCCAAGTGCCGTTGTCAATATTGTAGATGCCATAGAAAAATTTAATAAATATAAAAAAGAATTAAACATAGATGTAATTCTTATAGCTAGAGGTGGTGGAAGTAATTTAGACCTAGCTGTATTTAATGATTATGAAATTTGTAAGGCTGTCTGTTTATCTAAGATACCAGTTATTACAGCTATTGGTCATGACAAAGATGAACACGCTGTAGAAATCTGTTCTCATATTACACCTATTCCATCCACTCCTTCTGGTATTGGTTCTTTTTTAAAACAAAGAATGTTTGATCTCAAAGAAGATTTGGAAATTTGTATTCAAGATATAGCATCAGAAATGACAGAAAAATTAATGAAAGAAGAAGTCCTTGTTAAAAACTTACTTGCTAATGTATTAAGTTCCATAAAAAATGCATTAAGGATACAGGTCGTAAAATTAAAGAATCTAATTGAGGCTGTGATAAGAGAAAGCAAAAGAATACTTGATTATAGTGACGAAAGAGTCCGTGAATTAATAAAGCTTCTAGGAGCTTATGATCATCTTTCTGTTTTAAAAAGAGGATATGCTGTTGTCTGGAATCAGGAAAACATAGTTAGAACAAAAAAAGAACTGCCCTCTTTAGCAGAAATAGAATTTATAGATGGGAAAATAGGAATAAAAAAAGACATTTGATCCTTTGAATAAATCGTTTATTTCACAAAAAGACCTGAATGCAATTCAACCTCTGCCTTTTTAATCTTTAAAAGATCAAAGGATCTAGATATGTTGCCATTGGCTGTATTTAGAAAACCCAGCTGAACTATTTTATCTAGATGTTTTAAATATGAAAGGATAAATTCTAAGCGTTTTGTAAAAGCAAATGTTTTTATATTAGCCAAAAGGCCATTCTCTAAAAACAGTATACTTGTAATATTATTATCCCAAACAAAACCATCTTTCATGTTTATCTTGTATATGTAATAGGGGAGTATCTCAGACATTATATTAAGTTCCTCAGCAGTTATTTTTCCTTCCCTGTAATAAAGTTTTGTACTGAGTTTTATGTTAAATGTTTCTATTAGCTTATCCAAATCAATCGTAGAAAATTTATTTAGATATTTTGACAATTCTCTTTTTAATACTGTTTCATTATACTCAGGAAGATTATTTTCCTTAACGACCCATTCCTTATAAAGTAAAAGAGATGCTCCTTTTACTATCTCCTTTTCATAGTCATTAAGCTCTAACTCCAAATTATCTTTCTGTAGGCTAAGGATAAGGTCTTCCAGCTTTAGAAGACTAAGTTCAGAGTCTTTTGATTTAGATGGATCGTTAATATCTGATATAACTGCTTTTATGTTGGTAGCAAGAATAGATGCCTGAACGCGCTTGCTTTGAGCATCATCTTGCTGTCCAAACAACACCGTAGGCAGTACTATAAATATAATAAAGAGAAAGCCTATTGCTTTCATTATTTAGCTACTCTTAAACCCTCTATTTTTATTTTGAGGTCATTTATTTTTTCTAGGCTGTTATCTTTTGAAATTTTAGGAAAAACATCATAAGCAGAGCCAGCACTTAAATCTATTATCT
>JBAXWW010000155.1:0-4029 GCA_037128215.1 bacterium
CACTAGCTGGAAAACCGAATGTAAACTGTGTCGTAGATATAAATAGAACAACAAGGAATGAAACAGAAAAACAACAAGCTACAGCTATGATGTACCTGGGAATGCTAGGAGACAATGACTTTTTAAATAGCTATTCAGCTTTTGGACAGAATAAAATGGCATTAAATACTGCCGCACAATTCTTAGGCAAAGAACTTCCTCATCCATATTATGGTGTTCTTAGTACTGTAGGTAATGTCTTTTCTACATTACATGACGTTGGTCTAATGACATCTTTTCCTAAGGCAGCATCATTGACAGAGGTTTCTTTTTCTGCAAGTGAGGGTTGGGCTACTAGTAAATTGATCAGCCCTACTGCCAATGCGTTTTCTGATGTAAGCGGATTGCAATATACAATAAATCCATCTATGGGTGGTGCTGCTACAGCAACACTACAGATACCAAAAATGATGGAATTTATGCCTTATGTATCTACACAGATGTGGTCTATTCCTTCGGCACTTAAGAGCGCAGAAGCAATGAAGGCATTGTTTTATATAGTCAGAGTAGTTCCTAGCACAGCCATAATAATTGAAGAGTCTGGAACATATAAAATGGATGCTGTAAATAAAACAGTAAGAAAAATAGAGAACTTAAGCGCTCTTGATAAGAGTAAAGCTTACGTTGCTGTAAGTATAACTTTACCAGATGGAAAAACTATAGAATATTTAATCTGGACAAATACTTCAGCAGAAGCCAGTAAGGTTATAGAATACATAAAAGCAAGTGGAACAGTTAATCCAGGTCTTATCGCAAATATAAAAACAAGTGATTTAACCCCAACTGGTTTAGCTCAAACCCCAACTCTATCCAACTCAGTTTTACCAGCTAAAACAGAGAATACTATAAACAAAATACTTAAAGCTTCTAACCTTAATATAAAGGAACAAACAGATATATTAAATGCTTTTAAGAGTAGAACAAGTCTTGCAAGCCCAAGAGTTATAAATAAGTTCATAGATGGGAACACGATATATTCAAACGTAGAGGTATTTACCAATCCTAACGGTGCAACTGTTTTAAAGATAACAAGAGGTCTTTCTACATCAAACGGTATAGTTAACTTTACAAGAACATTTACATACGGTGTAGATGGTCAAGTTAAGGAAACAAGTTCTATTCAGGATGCTGATGCTGGAGCAAAGGCTACTGCATTAACAGACGCTGTAGCAGATGGACTTGATGAGGCAATAACAGAATACAACAATTACTGTAATAGTTTTACACCAAAGATTTAAAAAAGATCATCTGTTATCATTGGTGCTTTATTCACATAGTCATTACTGCGTATCCGGCATTATCTACGTATTGAGAAAGATTAAAAAGCCTCGTTCTGGGGAGTTCTTAATATAGAAGCACTCTGAAACCATGTGTGTCTGTCATCTATAGAAACAAGAAGAGACATTACTTCATAAGTGAACGTGTATAATCTCTTAGTTCATTACGTAGTCTCTTTATATTAGCACTCTCATAATAAGATGGATTATACTTATTTCCTTCAAGAGCCATTGTCTCTATAAATAGATCTATTATCTCTACAGGTTTATTTTGGAATATAAATTTATTATAAGGAGAAGAAAGGATTTGTTTCATAAATCCCAAATTATCTTGATTTGCAAGAACAACAAGTGTACTTCTAGAAAGTCGACCATCAGGACTACTCTCCATGTCATTACTAAGCTTTTCTAAAGTTCTATTAACTATATATGTGTCTGAACCGCTTTTTTCTCCTATGTACATAAGAAGAACGCATCTTATGTCCTCACTCTCAACAAATTGATTGTATGCTTTATTTAGATCCCCACCTTCTAACACTCTGAGTTTTTCTTTTATAGGAATTGTGTTAAACAATATCTTTTCAATAACAGTTCTTTCATCATCATCTAACATAGTTACTACTGCAATATTTTCAAGTGTATTTTTAAAAGTAAGACCAGTAAGTAAAGATCCATCACTTCCAATATTACTGCCAAGATTTAATACTTCAGTTGCTCTTTTTCCTCTTCTTAGTTCTTTAGTTATTACCTGAAAAACTTCTGGAGGAAGATCTTTAAGATCTAAGTTTATTTTTTCTCCATCCCATGCCTTTAAAACAATAGTAACACCCTTTGCAGAAACCAACGCTACGCCACTAGCGTTAGAAGTATTAAACTCATAACTATCAACTGTATAACCTTTAACTCCATATCCATATTTTTTGTTTAGATACTCTGTTATTTTATCTACCCTATCTGAATTTTCCTCTCCATCTGCTATAGGAATAACGACTTTTAAAGGTGTAACTAGAGGATCAGTAATAGTCTTTTCTTTCTTTTGTTTTTGTATGTCTTGTCCTACTTGTCCAGATACAAGTTGATCATATATAGCAATATATTCTCTAGCAGATTCACGCCACAAACGATAATCATCAGCCATATTATTTCTAATTGTTTGTAATTTGTATGGATTTTCACATATCTGTAGGGCTTCGTATATCGCTGCTATTAATCTTTTTATACTTCCTTGCTTATCACCATGTAAATCTAAGTTATCAACTATAACACCGGTCTGTGGCCTGCCTTGTGTATCATTAGATCCAACAACAGCATCTTTAAGTCCATTCACAAGATGAACTATAGAAATTACTCTATTTAATTTAGCCATGTTGGGTTCTAATCCAGCGGGTTCAAAATCAGAAATAATTAGTTGTATATCTGCTGAGGCCTCAAATTCAGGCTGCAAAGAACCATCAAAAGCTCCATTAAAATATAACTTCCCAGCATAAGCTCTTGATAATTCTGTAAAAGAGGTAAAAAGATCTTTACCATCATACCAAACTTTCTCATATTCATTACCCATTATAAGGACCTGAATATCTTCCTTTGATAGTAATATCCTTAGGGCTTCAAATAAGAGTTCAACGTTCTTCTGACTATCTCCTCTTGTTGTAACTATTATCATAGGAACATCTCTTATAGGTAATCCCAATTTTTCTTGAAGATATGCTTTATTGGCTGCCTTCATTTCTGTAAAATTTGTTTCATCAAAATTATATTTTATATTGTTTATACTAGGGTCAAATCTTTTTATATCTACTCCATGATCAACACCAATAATGTCTAGATCTGCAAGTGCTCCATTAAGGTTATTGCCATATCTTTGCGTCTTTATATCTAAAGCATATTGCTTACTCACAGTTGTTACTTTATCTGCAGACCTTGCACCTGCTTTAGTTAAATTTATACTTCCATAATTTGTAACAGAACCTGGAATAACAGGATCAAGGTACTTACTATTAATTTCTAGAAGCCAGAGTTTGTCTGGACTAAAAATACCCTGAGCACCTGCACCAAGATTATGTATTGAATAAACAACCTTAGCTTTTATATTCATATATCTTGGATCATATTTTTTATACCAGGCAGCAAGACCTGTGGTCCAGTCATGCAAATGTATTATATCAAAGTAATCTTGCCCGTAATCTTTAGTGTACATTTTATCTACTTCTAATATCGCCTTAGAAAAAAACGAAACTTTTTTTAAATTTTTATTATCATTTTCTTCCTCAGGTGTTTGATAGTACATATTTCTACCTTTATGTATCTTGAAAAGATTACTCTTAAATGGTTCGCCAATAAACAGAACCTTAACGCCATTGGGCAATTTCCCTTCATATAACAACACATGTTGGCTACCCCATGGCATTGGAACATCTATATATTTTTCTGTAGGTTTAATATCAAAAACAGCTTTATTTATGTTGGACCACATTGGCATTACTACTGTAAGTTCTTCACCCTCAGCCACTAAAGCCTCTGGTATATCTCCACCAACGTTACTTAATCCACCTATCGTAGTATAAGGAAACATTTCTGGAGTTCCATATAAAACCTTATGTTTTATTCCTTGAGAATAAACAGAAGGAGGCATTAATAAAATTAATAATAGTAAAAATTGAAGAAATCTTTTAAACACGATAATACATCTCCTTTACTTTACGCTATCAGCGGG
>JBAXWW010000156.1:0-4012 GCA_037128215.1 bacterium
ACACAGAGCAGCAGAAGCTGGAGCTTGTGCTAATGAACAAGGTAAATTCTTTGAGTTCCATGATAAAGCTTTCGAGAACAACACAGCTCTTGAAGATGCAGACCTTAAGAAATATGCAGTAGAAGTTGGCGCTGATGCTAAAAAGTTTGAAGACTGCCTAAGCAGTGGAAAATTTAAAGCAGTAGTAGACAAGAACCTAGCAGATGGCCAGAAGTATGGTGTGTCTGGCGCTCCTACTTATTTTATAAATGGCGTAATGGTTGTTGGAGCTGTTCCTTATACAGAGATCAAACAGGCTATAGAAGAGGCTATGAACGACTAAAAGTGACAAGACGTCTTTTGTCTTGATTGCTTATTGAGTAGTGAATATCATTTTCGAGTTTAAATATTAGGGAGGTAGTTGATACTGCCTCCCTAATTTCTTCTGAACAATTAGGTCCTTTCATAAAGATAACAGTTCCATCTTTGTCGACTAAATCCCTTACTCTTTTTAGTGTTTCAGGTATTGTTTCAAGCGCTCTTGTTATTATGTTATTAACTTTATTTAGCTTGGATCCAAATATTATTTTATGAGGATATACCTCTATATTTTTTAACCCTAAATCTTTAATGACTAAATTTAAGAAATCTACCCTTCTTGGCCTGTGTTCCGATAAAACGACGTCTATCTCTGGACAGAAGATCTTTATAGGTATTCCAGGAAAGCCAGCTCCTGTGCCAATATCAAGCAAGGGACCATTCAGTTTTAAAAGTTTTGGAACACTCAAACAATCCACATAATGTTTTGTAACGATAGTCTCAAATTTTATTAGTCTTGTTAGATCATGGTCCTTATTGTTTTCTCTTAATAGCTTGTGGAAACGCCACAAATTCTCTATTTGGTTTTGGTTAAGGACTATCTTACTTTTTTTTAGTAATTCATCCAAATAGTGAAAACTTGGCTTAGGTGTGTTATTCATGTTATGAGCATAAATTACCATGGATAATATGTCAAAGATCAGAATTGAGTATGAAGATGAGCATTTAATAGTTGTTTATAAGTCGGCCGGGGTTTTATCCCAAGGTGACAGGAATAATGAACCTTCTATTATTGACTATGTTCGTCTATACCTTAAGGGAAAACCTGGGACTGTTGAGCCCTATGTTGGGCTTATACATAGGATTGATAGGCCAGTAGCCGGACTGCTTCTACTAGCAAAAAGTAAACGTGCAGCAGAATTAATGTCCAGATTATTCAGAAATGACAGAGTTAGAAAAAAATATTTAGCAGTTGTCTTTGGTAAGCCACAAGATGAGAAGGGTATACTTAAACACTATCTTTTAGAAAAAGAAGGTTCTTCAACAAAAGCCTTTAAGGAGAAGGGGGCAGGTTTAAAAGAATCCCAATTAGAGTATCAAGTACTTGGCTCTACAAAATTACACGATATAGATGAGTTTGATGGAACCTTATCTTTAATCTCAGTAAGGCTTATTACTGGTAGGAAACATCAAATAAGATCGCAATTTTCTGCTATAGGCTGTCCTATAGTCGGTGATTCAAAATATTTTACTCAGCCAGAAAAACTAAAAGAGAAAATGTTGAAATGTAATTTTCTCCCATGGGGCGAAATTGCGTTATGCTCAAATTACATCAGCTTTCCTCACCCACTAAAGAACGGGAAAATAATAGAAATAGAAATTCCATACCCTCGCCACTGGGTCAAAATATAATACCAATCTGCATTTAAAATTATAAATCTAATTTTCTTAGAACCGGCACTTAGTCGCTTTACTCAGTCCTTATAATCTAATAATTTACTAATATTATGGGTCTTCTCTGAAGCCGCATAATCTTGTAAATTCTAAGATTCTAAGGACTTCATACAAGCTCCTGCGTAATTGCCGAAATGTTCTAAGAAAATTAGATTTATAATTTTAAATGCAGATTAATATTAATTTTTGAAATTGGTTGAGACGATAAAGATCTCGAATGATTCTTTTCTGGAACTTTCTGGTTTGAATATTTCTACATTATCGAAATGTTTCTTTAGTTCTATTGTAAAAGGTTTGACTTCATTGCTCTGAAATACTTTTATAACCAGACTTCCACCTTTTTTTAGGTTAGAGACAGCGACCTGCATTGCCATTTTGCAGAGTTCAATGGAACGCTCCTGATCTACAGCTTTTATTCCACATGTTTTTGGAGCCATATCGCTTAAGACAAGATTAAATCCTTCTGTTGCACCAGCTAGTTTTTTAAATTCGTCCGGGTTCATCTCTAATATATCTTTTTGAATGAAAATAAGTTTAGGATCTATTATATCAATTTTGTTAAGGTCTATTCCAACAACTTTATCGTCGTTATTTAATTCTTTACATGCATATTGAAGCCATGAGCCAGGTGCACAACCAAGATCTATTATAAAAAAAGGCTCTTTCCTGTTTTTTGGAAAGAGCCTATATTTTTTATCAATCTCTTGAAGCTTAAATACTGATCTTGCTAAAAAACCCTGTTCTTTAGCCTCGTAGTAAAAATGGTCACCCGGTCTTTTAGTTTTCTGTTGCGGTCTCTTCATTCTTTACATAGTAAGGAGCAGACGGCTTTTTTACAGAATCTCTTACTATAACGATGGCATTCTTTCCGCCTGGAACAGCGCCTGTTACATATAAAAGATTATTTTCCACATCTATTTTAGCTATTCTTAAGTTTTGAACTGTTACTGTAGCATCACCCATGTGTCCTGGCATTTTTCTTCCCTTAACAACACGGCCAGGTGTTTGGTGCATACCGATAGATCCAGGTCCTCTAAAACTTTCGTGAGTACCGTGAGTTGCAGGACGTCCATGGAAATTATATCTTTTCATAACGCCGGCAAAACCTTTACCTTTTGATGTAGAACATACATCTATACATTCACCCTCTGTAAACTGTTCTAATGTAAGAGTGTCACCAGGTTTTAATGATTCGTAAACTTCTTCGCAGAATTTAAATTCTTTAACATGCTGTTTTACGCTTACGCCAGCTTTCTTAAAGTGACCTTCTTCTGGCTTAGTGATATTCTGTTTTCTTTCTTCGCCATAACCAAGCTGAAGACTTTTATATCCCTCAACTTCCTCTGTCTTTTTTTGAATTACTTGGCAAGGTCCAAGTTCAAGTACCGTTACAGGTATTCTTGCACCATTTTTTTGATTAAAAATTTGGGTTGTTCCGATCTTTTTTCCGATGATACCTTTGTTGATAGGAGCTATTGACATGTGACACCTCCAGGTGTTTTTATTTTGAGACTTCCTGGAAAACCTGCTTCCGCTCCACAGTAGCAGTCCATTTTCCCTTTCATCTCATTTGAGCAACCCATATAAACAATATTTTGATAAGCAAGTCAAGGTCTTATATGTAGAGCTAATAAAGCTTATATTTTAAGTTACCAAGTAGTTCATATATTAATATAGCGTTAATTTTCATGTTCTTTTGGGTTGGTAATAAGTCCTCTATATGTATCTTTTTATCCACTAAGTACGCAGAAGGACATGGTGTTACAGGTATACCCATCTTTTGGGCCAATTCTATGCTTCTTTTCATATGTATTGCAGAACTGACCAATACAACCCTTTTGAATTTATACTTATTTATTATTTTTGAGAGTTCGGTCATGTTTTCATAAGTATTCCTGCTTTTAACATCCAGGATTATCTTTTCTTTGGGTACACCAAGTTCTATAAGTATTTTTTCTGCGGTTTCAGATTCTGCTGGTTCATCCTTCATCACTTTACCGCCTAATATTATCATCGGTTTTTTAGATGATTCATAAAGCCCAAGACCTGAAATTATTCTCTTTAAGAATTGTTCACCGACTTTGCTAGAACTATCTTCAAATAATCCTCTATTTATTCCTCCAGAAAGTACGGCGATAGCATCATATTCAGACGCTTCTATAGTTTTCTTTGGAGCAAAATTTTCCAAATTATTAAGTGCTGATTTTGTTAGTACCAACGTACTAGAAAAATAGGAAATAAGGATAGTGGTTCCCCATAT
>JBAXWW010000157.1:0-3979 GCA_037128215.1 bacterium
AATATTGGTATTCTCTTTTCATTTTTATTTGAATTGAGGTTCGTTCACATATGAGTTCAAAATTATACAAAGATAAAGCTCAAAGAGTATTATATTCAACTGACATCTCTATGTTTGAAATTCTGCCCTCAGGAGTATTCTTTCCGAAGAATCAAAAAGAAGTAGAAACTTTATTAAGACAAAATGCTCTATCCAATGAAAAGCTAACAATACACGCTAGAGGCGCTGGCACTGGCACAGCAGGACAAAGCCTTGGCAATGGTATAATCATCGATTTTTCCCGCTATATGAATCAAATAATAGAAACAAGAGAGACCTATGTAGATGTTGAGCCTGGAATAATATTAGGAGATCTAAACCAACAATTAAAAACGATAGACTTGTTCGTCCCAGTGGACCCATCAAGTGGTGATGTGTGTACTGTTGGCGGTATGGTTGCAAACAATTCTTCTGGAATTCATTCATATCTTTACGGTGATACAAAAGATTATGTGTCTGAGTTGGAGGGTTTTTGGGCTGACGGTTCATTTTTTTCTACGTACACAGAAAAAAATATTCTTCATTTTAAAGAAAAATTTAACGACTTAGCATCTAGGTCAAAAGGTCTTGAAGACAAATTACCTAGAACTTTAAAAAATTCTTCTGGTTATAATATAAAAAACGCATTCAATTCAGAGCCTTATACGATGAATTCATTCAAACAAGCACTAATACAACTAATCGTTGGTAGTGAAGGGACTTTATCTGTAATAACAAAAATAAGGTTAAAAACAATACCATTTCCAAAAAAGAGAATAACGATACTAAGTCTTTTTGACGATTTTGAAAAAGCTTTAGATGCTGTAAACATGGCATCTAAGGTTAAAGGAATTTCTGCAATAGAACTTTTAGATAGCGAACTTATAGAAGCCAGCAAAGAATATTACCCTGAAATGAGACCGTTCTTCTCTAAAGATTCCAAGGCAGGTCTTCTTTTTGAAATAGATGGAGATGACGCGTATGTAAGAAAACAATATTTAGAACTTGAAAAGATACTTTCATATCTTGCTATAAAGACTGAACTGGCTATAGATGAAGAGAAAAGAGAACAGCTTTGGCGAATAAGAAGATCTGCAAGTTCAATTTTAAATAGAATAGAAGGCAGCACAAGATCTCTTAGATTTATAGAGGATGTTTGTGTCCCGCTAGATTCTATAATAGATTTTTATCACCAAGAAAAAGATTTGTTGGATAAGTATGGATTAAGAACAGCATTTTTTGGACATATTGGTTCCGGTCATTTTCATATAAATCCAAGAATAGATACCAGAGACCCTAATTTTTGGGACATAGTAGAAAAAATCTCAGAAAAAACATATGAATTGGTATCAAAATTAGGCGGAACACTTGATGCTGAACATGGCGATGGTATTTTAAGGGAACCTTACATTAAAAAATTCCAACCAGAATTATATAAAATATATTTTGATATAAAAAATTTATTTGACCCATCTTGGATACTAAATCCTGGGAAAATAGTAAGTAAAACTGACTACAGACAGCCTCTTGACAATGTTAGATATATTTTTACATCAGATAAGACCATTGATAGACAAACTCTTAATGAAGTAGAAAAGTGTCATGGTTGTAATGAATGTCTTCACTTCTGTGAGTCATATAAAAGTGCTGTCTCTATGGATGAAGGCTACAAATCCAGAGGACGCGCTAACCTTATGCGGGCAATAGTAAGTGGTGTAATAACAGAAAAAGAATTAAACAGTGCTCTTAAATATATAGATGAATGTAAACTATGTGGCAATTGTGCAAAAGAATGCCCGACAGGAATAGACATAATAAAAACAGCTTCTATCTTGAGAGAAAAAGGAATAATGCCACTTAGGACAAAAGAGAAGTTTCTTATGATCTTATACTCTCCATATAAAAGATTACTAATCTGGAACCTATCCAGACATGCAGATGGAAGTAATGTTAAAATAAATATTGTTTCAGGTATGTTCAGGCTGGGCTTATATTATATTCCTTATCTAAAAGATCTTGCACAGATAATAAACAAGAAAAACCTGCAGATAGAAACTAACATTGCACCACTCAAAATATATCTAGAAAGATACAATACTACTACTTTGAATTAAGCTCCTTGGCGACCTTAATACCAAGCTGGTAACAGTTCTCTAGATCACTTTGTTCAGGTACATATTTAACACCAATACCTTCACTTATAAGTTTTATGCCAGAAGCCTCTAATTCCATATTAAGTTTTTTTAGAACTCCAGGATTCCACCCAAAAGAATTAAAAGAAGCCCCTATTCTATTAACTGGCCTTAAGCCCTTCATGTAAGTTAACATATCAGAGACCATTGGAAGAAACTCGTTATTAAGAGTGGAAGACCCCACTATTACAGCCCCGGCATCAAGGATCTCAGTTATAACATCACTTCTGTTATTCTCTCCAAGTTTCATCATCTTAACACTAATACCCTGGCTCATTAAACCCTCTGTAATAGAGTAAGCCATTTTCTCTGTGCTTTTCCACATAGTATCAAAAAAGATTACCGCCTTTTTGTTTAGTCTTGGAACACTCCAGTCATCATATGCCTTAATTACATCAGGAATGTTTTTTGTCCATATTAGCCCGTGATCCGGTGCTATTAGGTCAATTTTTATATTCATGTCTTTAACTGTTTTAAGAAGTTTTTGAATAAGGTTAGAATATGGAAGAAGTATATTAGCATAATACTTGGCCGTCTGACGCATTAGTTCAGATAAATCAACATCTACATCAAGTCTTTCGCTGGTAGCAAAATGTTGTCCGAAGGCATCGCTTGATACTAAAATTTCATCTTCTTTTATGTAAGTAAACATACTGTCTGGCCAGTGAAGCATTGGTGTCTCTATAAAAGTCATATTCTTTTTACCGACATTAATTACATCACCAGTTTTCACAACATGATAAGGCCAATCTGGTCTTTTGAAGTGGCTTAATAGCGCTTCTTTTCCTTTGGCTGAACAAATAATTTTTTCTGGTTTAATCCTCTCTATTACTAAAGGGAGAGCACCAGAGTGATCCATTTCTACATGATTAACAACTATATAATCAATTTTACTGACATCGATCAATGAGGAGATTCTTTCCAGCATTTCATTACTAAAAGGAGCCTTTACAGTATCAAAAAGGACATTCCTCTGATCTGTGAGTAAGAAAGCATTATAGGTAGAACCTTTTTCTGTACTATAACCGTGGAAATCTCTAAGATTCCAGTCAATGGCTCCTATCCAGTAAAAATTATCTCTTATTTTATATGCGTTGTTCATTTTTTAGTATCTCCGCTATCAACAGAGTGCCACCAGCAGCTCCTCTTATTGCATTATTAGACACTGCTGTCATACAGAACTCAGTCTCAGATAAGGATTCTATCCTTCCTATTGAAGTTCCCATACCATTAAGAAAATTTGCATCTATTTTAGGTTGAGGCATAAAGTCATTATTTTCATATACGTTATAAATAGAAGTTCCATTTGATAACGACGGAGCCGCCCCGCACACTGGTTTAAAGTTCTTTATTGTCTTTATAATCTCTTCTACCGTAGTCTTTCTTTTAGTTTTAAACCATATATTAAAAGTATGTCCATCTACTACAGGGACTCTATTGACTCTAACTTTTATGCTAAGATCTTCTCTTGAAAATATTTTTGGAAGTTCTTTATGTATTTTATCTTCTTCCTCACCGATGTTAGGAATAACGTTTGCTGTTATTTCTGTAGAAGACAGTCCTTTTAAACCTGCTCCGCTTCTGGCCTGCATTGTAGTGATGTGAAGAGATTCTATTCCCATGTTTTTTTCTATAGGTGCAACAGCAAGTGCGATACCAATACAGCAACAGTTTGGATTAGTCGCTATAAAGCCACCATTATATTTTTTCTTTTGAGAATCTATTAGTGCGAGAGCCTCAGCATTTATCTCTGGAACCAGTAGAGGAAC